>CAYGWL010000118.1:0-6127 GCA_964353575.1 uncultured Methanosarcinales archaeon
TTGTTATTGTTTTTGTTATTTTTTGTTTTATCTTTATTTTTTAAATTTTTTTTGTTACTTTTTTGTTTTTTATTATTTTCAATTACCTTAATTACATTATTTACCACTAAACTCCCACGAATCTCTTTGTTTTATTCAAAATCCCTGATGTTCCTATTGAGCGTATTATGGCTTTTTTCCTTCCTATGCTTTTTGTGAGGCAGAAAACTGCCCGCAGGTGATCAACATATTTGCGGTCTATTCTTATTATGCCTGCCTGCTTTTCCTGGTCCCAGGTGTCAATAAAATTCATTCCAGCCCTGCTAAGCAGCAGCTCTCCCATAAGCTCATGGCTGCCCGCCTTTATAGCCTTCCTGACCTCGTTAAAGCCTGCTTTTCTTTTAGAGATTACCTTAAACATTACGTATCTCTTTTTTTCTCTCAGGCTTGGTAAAATGGGCTTCATTTTTTTCCCACAGAGAAAATAGCCTCTCTCGCTCTTTCTCTCTCTCGCAACCTCAAAGAATTGAGCAATGATATTTAAAGTTTGCGTTTTTATTCCTGAATCATTGATGATAATCGGCTTTTCATATCTTCCATCTTTGCCTTGGTCTTTGCCTCAACATTGAGCCTTATCAATGATTCTGTGTTTGATGGTCTCAAATTGAACCAGAACTCCTCTTCTTCTATCTTCAAGCCGTCCATGTGAGAGATTCTCTTTGCGTCCTTGAACTCTTTTTCCACTTTTTTCATTGCTGCTTCCTTGTCCTTTACCTCAAAGTTTATCTCCCCGCTCTGGAAGTATCTCCTTAATGGTTTTATTATTTCTGACAGCTTCTTGTTTTCCTTTGACATATGTTCAAGCAAGTAAAGTATCATCACTAAAGGAGCTTCTATGTAGCCGTTCTTTTTTAGGTAATAATGTCCGGACACCTCTCCTGCAAAATCAATTCCATCCTGCCTCATCTTTGCCTTTATGAATGAATGCCCTACTTTGTATTCAATGGCTTTTCCTCCATTTGCCTCAATCTCTTCCTTCACAACCCAGCTTGAGCGCAAATCGTACAGAATCTTTGCCTTTGGCTGCTTTAAAAGGAATATTCTTGAGAGCAGGGCAGTTGTTATGTCTGCTGCAATTATCTGCCCTTTTTCATCAACAAACTTTATCCTGTCAACATCTCCATCAATGGCTATTCCAAGGTCTGCCTTTTGCTTAACAACCATTTTTTTGAGGTCATTAAGTGTTTCCTCTTGCAAGGGGTCTGGCTGGTGATGAGGAAAGCTTCCATCAAATTCCATGTATAACGGAAGTAACTTGCATGGAAGCCTTTCAAAGAGCTTTGGAATAACCAGGCCGCCCATTGCATTGCCTGTATCAACAACTATTTTGAAAGGTTTAATTTCTTTGGTATCAACAAAACTTAGTTCATTGTTAACATATTGGTTCAGCATATCCTTTTCAGTAAAGCTTCCCTTTTTCTTTGCCTTTTCAAAAACCCCTTTCTCTACAATTTTTTGTATTTCATATATGCCTGTGTCCCCGCTTATGGGCACAGCATGCTTCCTTACCATTTTAAAGCCATTGTATTGCTTTGGATTGTGCGAGGCAGTAACATTTATTCCAGCATCTGTTCCAAGCTTTATGGTTGAGAAATACATCATTGGTGTTGTTGACAAGCCAATGGAAATAACATCAGCTCCCTGGTCCATTATTCCCTTTGTTAAACTTTCAAAGATTTGCGGAGAAGATAGTCTTATATCCCTTCCAACAACAACCTTCTTTGGCTTTGCAAAGCTCACAAATGCCCTGCCAATCTTATAGGCTGTCTCCTCATTAAGTTCAGAAGCATAAATGCCCCTTATGTCATATGCCTTGAATATGCTCATTATTCTATGTCCTTCCAGTTCTTTATGGCTCTCTCATACCTTTCAAGCGTGTCTGTGCTGAACCACTGTCCGGAAAAAGGATATCCAAGCAATCGCTCTGCTTGCGCTACTTTTGGGAATACATCCCTTTCTATGCTCACATTTTCCTGTTCTTCTGGCAGGAATTTAATGATATCCGGCTCAAGTATGTAAAGCCCTGAGTTTATAAGGTTGGAAGGTGCCTCCTCTTTTTTTGGTTTTTCAACAAATCTAAGTATCTTGTTGCCTTTCATGTCCACAACACCGTAAGCGCTTGGGTCCTCAACAGTTGTTAAAGCAATGGTTGCTATTGCCTTGCTTTCTTTGTGTAAAAGGTACATGTCATCCAGGTCAAGCTCCTTTAGCTCATCGCCATTGCACATAACAAAGCTTTCTTTTAAATAAGGTTCAGCAAGCCTTAGGCATCCGGCTGTTCCCAAGGGCTTTTCCTCTTCCAGATAGGTTATGTCAACGCCGAAGCGCTTGCCATCTCCAAAGTATTCCTTTATCTTCTCTCCCTTGTAGCCTATTGCAATAAGTATCTTGCTTATCCCGTGCTTTCTTAAAAGCTCCACATTGTGCTGAAGAATGGGCTTTCCATGCACAGGCATCATAGGCTTTGGTATCTCATCTGTTATTGGCTTAAGCCTTGTGCCAATGCCTCCTGCAAGTATCAGGGCAAGCTTGGGATGCTGGTTGCCCAATGCTTTTCTCAGAAGGAGCTCTGTTGCATGGCTTCTGTTTTTTATCTTTAAGCCATCTATTCTGGCATCAATGTCCTTCAGCAGGCTTGACTCAATGGTTAGTGTTACCCTTTCTTTCATAAGCCAAAAAACAGTAAGGAGTTATATTTAAATCTTTTGCATTTATCATACCTTATCCTACATTCATAAAGCTTAAATATAATCCTCATATGAAGTATGATAGTTAGATTTGTGGCAAGATCAGCTATGTGAGGTGATAGCATGGACATCTATGAGGATTATGAGGAAATGCTTGATGAAGAGAGCATAAGCCCTGCAGAGGAAGCATTCATGCGGGGTTATGATGAAGATAATTAAAGAGAAAAAGAATAAATATTTTTATGCTCTGACTATACTTCCATAAGTCTGTTTATCTCCTTCAGTCACTTCAGCCGGAGCTTCAGCTTTGCCTTTTCCTCTTTGAAGTTTTCCCAAGCTGTTTCTTACAGAAGAACCAACTTGACTAGCACCCGGAATTACATATTTGTTTATAGCTAAAGCTGTACCAAAGAGTGCTGCACCAAGTGTTCCTGCCACTAATAATGCAGACACATCATCAAGTGAATTTCCTACATTTACCACAGAAGAATCCATGTTTTGTAGTGATCTCATCATAAAACTTTCCAAGGATGCACGTATTGGTGGCAGATTTCTCGCAACTGTTTCACCCACGCTATTGTACACTTTATCACTTACGCGATATATTGCATAAGGGCCCAGGGTGGATGCAGTTCCCCACAAAGCAACCTTTGCTTTTATTCCCATTTAAAACACCTCCGAAAATATGTTATGAATGTGATTCCCTAAAGAATCTATCGTTACTACTCAGTGGTTAAGTAGGTAGTATTTAAAGCTTTCGGAAATTTGAAGAATTTCCGAAGCCCGGAAAAGCATGGCTTTTCCTATGTTTCTGTTTTTACGCAGTAAAAACAAAGCTACGAACTTTTAATAATAATAAAATCATAAAAAGAAATAATAAAAAATAGTTTAATGAGGAATAACAGTAGGTCCTTTATATCCTTCTGATATGCCTAAAGCTTCAGCCCCTTCTTTCTCGAATTGTTCCATAACTTCTTTCCGCCTCGTTCTCAACTTTCTTATTTGAGGAACAGCATAACGGTCTATTAGGTAAGCTACACCAAGTGATGCTCCGAAGCCTGCAACAACCACTGTTGCTCCAACAAATTCATCAAGGTTTCCCGCTGCGCGTGTGGTGGCATTCTGCATGTATTCAAGTACTTGTGGCAATTTGCCTTGAACATATTGAGCAGTTTCATGTCCTAAATAATCCCTGGCCAATATTATTCCGACCAAACCTGCTCCGAGAGTACCACCCCAAACACCAAGCTTTTCCCATGCACCCATTAAAAACACCTCCAACTTTTTAATTATATAGCGTAATCTTGCTTATTTTATAAACTTTGCCATCAGGTAATGGGTTTCAGCTTTTTGTATTTTTACTTTTATTGTTTTTCCAATGATGTTTTTATTGCTGTTGACAACAACCGGCTTGTAGCATATGTTCCTTCCAACAAAGCTCTTGTCTTTTCCTTTTTCGTCGATAATTATATTTCCTTCCCAGCCAACCCATTTCCTGTTGTTTTCAAGGGCAATTTCATTGAATATGCTTGTTAATATTTTACTTCTTTTTTTGGTAACATCCCCTGAAACCTGTTGTTTCATGCAAGCTGCCTTTGTTCCTGGCCTTGGCCAGAACCTTGAAATGTTGAGCACATCCGGCTTTATTTTTTTAATTAATTCAAGAGATTCCTCAAATTGTTTTTGTGTTTCTCCTGGAAAGCCGACAATGATGTCTGTGCTTACAGTGATGTTCTTTATTTCTTTTCTGAATTTATTAACAATATCAACAAAATCACTGACACTATACTTCCTGTTCATGCTCTTCAAAATCTCATCATTCCCACTCTGCACAGGAACGTGAATGAATTTGAAGATTTTGTTGTTTTTGTAAATATTAATCAAGTCATCTGCGAAGGGAATGATATTGTTGGGATTCATCATGCCAATGCGGATAAAGAATTCCTTGTTTTTTATTTCGTCGTCATTAACTATTTTTTTTAACAATTCCGCCAGATTAGACTTAATATCCCTGCCATAGGCAGCATTGTCCTGGCTTGTTAACCAGATTTCTTTGCACCCTTCTTCCAAGCTTTTTTTTATTTCCTCAACAACAAGCTCAGCAGGATAAGAACCAAGTTCTCCCTTTGCAAATTTCACAATGCAGTAGCTGCAGTAGCCAGAGCAGCCCTCGCATATCTGGGTTATGTTTATTACGCTGTTTTTTCTTATTTTTGGCAAACACAGTTTTATTTCCTTTCTCTTTCCCAATAAAATTATTTTTTTATTTTTAACAACACCATCAATGACTTTGATTATATCCTCAACATGGTATGGCCCTATTAAACTTGCCTTTGGAGCTGTTTTTTCAACCAGTTCTTTCTGGGCTTCAGGCATGCATCCGGCAACTATGAGTTTTTTGTTTTTGTAATCCTTGACAATATCACTAATTCTTCTAATAATCTTGTTTTGCGTTTTCCCTTTGACAGTGCAGGTGTTGACAATTATGATGTCGCTTTTGTCAATATCATCAACTACACTAAATCCCTTTTCCCTCAGCAATCCTCCCATTATCTCAGAATTGCTTATGTTGGCAGAGCAGCCATAGGTTTCGATATATATCTTCATGATAAAAAGAAAAAAGACGGCTGGTTTAAATATGTTTTTGATAATAGCTCTAAATGAAAAAATATTTATACTTATGAATTGAGAACAATAATAGAAGGGTTTACAAGATGTTGATTGAAAAAAGAGGTCAGATAGCCATGTTCATAATCATGGGCATAGTCATAATGGCTGCTTTTGGGTTCATGTTCTATGCTGCCTCCCTTGTTAAGAAGCCAAATGATTCTGGTTCAACAACCCCTGTTTCCTCAGCAAAGCAGTCCTCTGTTGAGGAATACATAAAGAGCGTCACCATTGATTCTTTCAATGAATGCTTTGCGCTCATTGGACCGCAGGGAGGGAAAATCTATGATGACTCTTTACCAGATGGAGACCAATATGGTAACAGCGCATATAATCCTCCGGATTACATAAAATATCCTCCTCATAGAGTAATTGGATTTGGAATAAAGAGCGGCTTGGTGCAGGGCAGCGAGCCAATACCCATATACAGGGCAAGGCACACTGACACGCTTGTCATGGAAGACATCTATCCTGGAGGAGCCAAGTTCATTTACGGTCTAAACGCCCCTCTTCCGCCAATGTCTTCTGATGGAGGTCCTGAGTCAATGGAAACTCAGCTTAGTGACTGCACCAGAAGAAGGTTTGTTAAGTATTTTGACAAAACCTTGTTCAAAGATTATCTTGTCCAATTCCTGCAGGAAGAGCCAGTTGTCAATGTAAGCATAAACCTTGAGGACATAGGCATAATGGTTACTTATCCTGTGAGGATAGAGACTGGCGAGAATATAGTTACA
>CAYGWL010000119.1:0-3880 GCA_964353575.1 uncultured Methanosarcinales archaeon
AGAAATTATTTACTCATCACAACTTTATGTCCATACTCTTAGCCACTTTTTCAATAGGAGCAACACGGCCTGCTTTAACATCACTTAAACCTCTTCTCACACCTTTAACAGCTACCGCTGAAAGTTTGTCTTTTTCTAACACATTTATCATTTCCTAATTCTAGATATAATTAATTATTTAAAGCTTTGCTTGTAATTTGCGATTAAAAATATTCTGTGAATATCTCTTCGCATTTAACGCAAGGTGTTCTTACATAAGCTGGATCATATTGTTCAAGAATTCCCAGTTTCTTTGCCACACCTAATGGACCGCCCTTAAGTAATGCGTTCATTATTGGGTCAGCCATTGCACCATGAACTAATTCTTCAATGGATGTTTCAATTGCTGAGCCTATTGGCGGCGGCACTTCCCAACAGCAGAAATGTGCCTGCCCTTTTGGGTCAATTATGATTGAATCCTTGAAGAACCCGGAAATAAAACAAAAGTGTTCTTTCTTGAACATATCTTTTGGCAAGCTCTTTGCTCTTCCAAGAGGTGTAACATCAAGTAATGGAACACTATCTGTTTTAATTTCTATCACTGCTTTTGAGCTCATTTCATTAACAAGCCTTGCTCTTGCTTTAGCCAAATATCTAAACGCCTTTCCTACATCAATGCCTTGTTCTTCATGAAATATGTCATTTCCTGACCAGAAAAGTTCATCTATGCCCAAATCGTCAAGTGATTTTAGGACTTTATATGCAGAATCAACATCTTCTATAAACGAGCCGTTTGTCATCAATCTTGTGACTCCACCAATGCCTGTGCGTACTGGAAGAATTCTTTCTTTATGCTCTTTTAGATACAAAAGAGCAGGTCTTATTGTTTCAAGGACAGTTAATGCTTCTCCTCCTGTAATTGATATTTCTTTTGCAGTTTTCGGCAGATGCTCTAGAGCTTTTATCATATCAGAACTGCTTATTGTTTCACCACCAGGACCGCATTCAAAAGCACAATGTCTACATGAAAGATCACAATTATCCGTGACTCGAAATGTAAAGTCATACATGAGAACAGGTAATCTGGCTGTTTATTTAAATCTTATTTTAATCTTACAGCCTCAAGGTTCCTTGGAGCAACTGTTTCCACCCTGTTGAGCTTGTGTATTGAGCTTGCCAGGTCAAGGCATCTTGAGTTTTCTCCATGCACGATTATGACCTTTTTTGGTTTAGGGCTGCACTTGTATACAAAGTTCATGAGCTGCTTTCTTCCGCTGTGTCCTGAGAAGCCCTCTATTGTATATATCTCGCACCTTATTGGAAGAATCTCCTGTGATGCTCCTGATATGAAGCTTATCTCCTTTTCTCCCCTTTGTATGCGCCTTCCAAGACTGCCTTCGCCCTGGTATGCAACGAATATCAGTGTGTTTTTTGGATTGTCTGCCAAATGCCTAAGGTATTCAACGCTTGGGCCTCCGACGAGCATGCCTGATGTTGCGAGTATCACGCAAGCATTTGTTTCCTCAATCACCTGTTTTCTCTCTTTTGGACTTCCTACTTCTTTAAAGATGTCAGCCAGAAAGGGATTCTGGTCCCTGTGAAATATCAGCTTTCTCACAGAGTTGTTAAGGAATTCCGGATAGGCAGTGTGTATAGCAGTAACGTCCCACACCATTCCATCAACATAAACAGGAATCCTCTCAAGCTTTCCTGTCCTGACAAGCTCCTCAACAATGAGCATTACTTCCTGCGCCCTTCCTGCTCCGAGAACAGGAACAAGAACCTTTCCGCCCCTTGCAACGGTCTTGGTTATTATTTCACCAAGATAATCATCACACTCCTTCTTTGGAGGCAGGATATTGTCTTTTCCACCGTAAGTTGCCTCAATTATTAAGGTTTCCATTCTCGGGAATACTGCTGAAGCAGGCTCCAGCAGAGATGTTTTTCCAAACTTCATATCCCCAGTATAAAGGATATTGTGCAGCCCATTGCCAACATGCATGTGAACCATTGCGCTTCCAAGGACATGCCCTGCATTATAAAGTGTTATCCTCACATCAGGCGTTATGTCAGTTACCTCCTCATAATCCAGCACAATGGTATGCTTTACCATCTCCTTTATGTCATCTGTTGAGAATATGGGCTCTTTTCCTTCTGAATGCATTATCTTGACATAGTCCAGAAGCAAAAGTGCTGAAACATCCCTTGTTGGGGCAGTGCAATAAACAGGGCCCCTGTAACCATATTTGAAAAGATAGGGCACAAAGCCGCAGTGGTCAAGGTGGGAGTGGGTTATTATGACTGCGTCAAGATCGTTTATGTTGAACTCAGGCGCCTCCAAGAAAGGATAGGCATTATCTGTTGCGGCAATGTCAACACCGCAGTCAATTATCACCCTGGACTCAGGCGTCTGAAGAAATATGCAGCTCCTTCCAACCTGGCGGGCTCCTCCCAGAAAACTCATCCTTACCCATTCCTGCTTCTTCTCGCGAATCCATCCGTCGTATATGCGATGGCCTATCTTGTTAAGGAACTTTCTCCTGTAATCAGAATTCTTGTAAAGCACGCTCCTTATGCCCTCTATAAGCTTTGAGCGTATTGCCGGTGTCCTCTTTATCAATGGAACCCACAAAGTTTTGTTCCTTATCTCCCTTAATACAGCACCCTGCTTTCCTATTGCCAAGCCGGGCTTCTCTGTTTCTATTACAACCTGTGAGCGCTGGGGGTCAAATATTATGTTTGAAATGCCCGCGCTTTCAGGCACAACCTTCCTTATTATCTTCTCTGTTTTTTCCTGGTCCTCTGTTATTGCAGGGTCAGGCCTTAGCTCAACCCTCTTCTTGATGTCATCAACTATCTTCTTAATCATGCCTTCATTGTCTAAGAAGAATTCCTTGTCCTTTGTATAAAGAACAATATTCGCTCCCTCAAAGCCCGCATCGCTAATCTTGTCAGCAGGCAGATTCTTTATGATTTCCTTAATTATGTCTACCAATAGAACAACACCAATTTATGTTTTTTTTTATGAATAGAAAATTTTATTCCTTTATTGTTGAGTCAATATCCTGCTCCAAAGCAAACTCCACTCCCTTGCCTGTGATTGTGACAACATCAATTCCATTGCCACTAGCTATGTCCCTCTGCAAGGCAGCGTTTAATGCTTTTACAGCGAGCTTAATACCTTCCTTTATTGTTAAATCCTTCTTGTACAGCGCTTCAAACACGCCATAAGCAGTTATGCTTCCTGAACCAGTAGCATTGTAATCATCAACATCTGTCACAGAGCCGTCTGCGAAGAGGTCATACATGTGTAAGCCCTCATTGTCAGCTCCGGCAAGTATGAAACGAGAAATGCCTGGTATCAAAGACATCCTTCTTATGTTGGAGTAAATCAGTCCGCCAAGCAGGTTTGCAGTTTCCTTGATGGTTGGCTCCCTTCCTGTGCGAACCTTTTTCAAAGCCATCTCTGCCTTTATGAGCTTTATCTGAAGCTGGATATCAGAAACATTACCAGCTGTTGTCAGCGCCATCTTTTCTGTGATTTTAAAAACCTTCTTAGCCCTTTTATTCACTACCAAATAGCCAGATGTAGCCCTGCGGTCAGCTGCCAATATAAGACCGTCCTTGCAAACAATGCCAACGGTCGTTGTTCCAGTCTTGAGTTCTGTATCCATTTTGTCTTCAGAATTCTTATTCCTTTTGAGAGTGTCCACTCATATATAAATCTTTCGGAAAAAATAGTAAGTAAATTATAGCAACTTATTTAAACTCAAACAAACATTAGGATTATCAGTTATGGAAAAAAAGATAAACCGATTTGTATATTGGACACCAAGAATTTTGTCAATCATCTTTATACTATTTTTAGCTATGTTCTCCTTAGATGTTTTTGATATGAAAT
>CAYGWL010000120.1:0-4425 GCA_964353575.1 uncultured Methanosarcinales archaeon
AGGCAGTTATTGTATTTTTTATCAAGATTAAAGAAACTAAACAACCTGAAAATGGTTGATGTTGTGGAAATAAACCCGAAAAAAGACATTAACCACTTAACTTCAAAGCTTGGAGCCAAGATTCTGGTTGAGATGATAAAATGAATGCAGATGAAATAAACTTGGATGACTTAGTAGGATTTCTGGTAAGGGCGAAAAGGGCAACTTATGCAGGTGATGGAGCAGAAGTTGCTCCGCAAAGACCTGGCTTCAAGGATTTGGAGTATATTGAAGGAGACTGGGAGTATAGGGACAGCTATTCAGGTTTTTATCGTGCTCCTGGACAGGAAGTTGTAAGATTCAAAGGCGAGCCTGTTTGGATAATGTCTTATGACGGCGGAATGAAACCAGAGTTCCAAGACGATGAAGCCTTTGCCAAGCAAACATTCGCTTTTCTGAAGAAAGCATTGATGTGTGTTGATGGATCAAGACCTTACAGAGGACCTCACCTCATGAGGGAGGGTTATTGGAAATACTCAAACCAAGTAAGTGGAGACATAACTAGTTTCTCAGGAACTGAAAAGATACTCTTTAAAGGAAAGAGGGTTTTCACGCAAAACTACATTGGAGGATTGATTATACACAAAAAATGAGGGAATTCATACTAAGGGCAAGAAAAGCAAGAACTGATTTCTTTGACATAGACGACCTTGTGGGAGCTGGAATGATGAACCTTGTGGCAGATTGCATAAGCAGTGCTTTGCTGATTTCCAACAGCATAAGAACTGACACAATTATTCACGTTGTTCTTGAAGGACCAAAGACTCCTCCGAGGACAGTGAGCTTTTATGGAGGCAGTGTAAAGGGCCTTGGCTTTGATGAAAAGAGCATTGCTGTTTTCATCCTTAATGCTTTGAAGAAGGGAAGAAACCTCAAGGGAGATGAAGAGCTTAATGTCAGTGAAGGTGTTGTTGTAAGCAAAAAGAGCTTTGAAAAATTAGTCAAAGAAAAAAAAGAGCATGAAAAGCAGTTGGTTTACCTGCACAAAAAAGGAAAAGGCATGAGCGACATTAAAATCAAGGAGAATGTTGTATTTGTTTTCGGTGACTATATTGGAATGCCCAGCAAAACCGAGAAATTCCTTGACAACATGGGCGCTCTTAAAGTCAGCATAAGCCCTGTCACCTTGTTCGCTTCACACTGCATTGTTATTGTTCATAATGAGCTGGATAAGTTGGTTTACAAGTAGCGGATGCATTTCAGATAATGTTTTCCAGCTCTTCAACAGAATTAATGTATGTGATGCTTATCTCTTCCTCTATCTCCTTCGGAATTGGTGAAGAAATTGTGTTCCTGAATATAACCAGTCTTGTTTTTGATTTAAAGTATCTGTAATGGTATTTCAGGAGCGCAATCTCTGCCATTATTCCGGGGGACATTCCGATAACAATGCACACATCTCCTGATGCTGCTATTTCGCCATTTGCATCATACCAGGAATCCACCTCAATGCTTTCATCTATTAGATTAAGATATGGCCGAATGTGTTTTGTCCCGAACTTCTTGTCTTTTCTTGGAACAATGCCGTAAAGCTTTTTGCCTTTGTTTTGCTTGTATGCCTTTGCAACTTCTATTGGTATGCCCCTGTCAGGGATTATAACAAGCTCGTGCCCTTTTTGTGCTATGAGCTTGCCTAAATCTGTTATGAACTTCTTTAGCTCTTTCTCAGAAATCTTTGTGAATCTTGGTATTTTGGTTAAGTCGCCAGTTCCCAGAATTGAGATTTTCATTTTCTTTTTCTTATGCTTTGCTCAAAAATATCTCAAACTCTTTTCCCCTTACCTTCTCCTTGCTGTGGTGGCCGTATTTCTCTCCAGGAGCTTTTGTGTTTATTGCCAGCATCTTCGCTCCAACCTTTTCAAGGATTGCGTCTTCCCATTGCGTCAGCATGTTCTTTAGTTTTTCATCAACCTTTATGTATAGGTGTATGTGGTCTGTCTTTTTCAAGCCCGCCTTTTTCCTAAGGTTTTGCGTTCTCCTCATTATCTCCCTTGCAAATCCCTCTGCTTCAAGCTCTGGAGTGAGCTCCTTGTTTAGAAGTAGGTTGCCTCCCTTGATTGCTGACACTTCATATCCAGGAGCCTCTATGCTTGTAATGAGGTGCTCCTTTTTGAGTTCGAAGCTTTGCTTGTCAAGCTTTAGCTTGAAGCTTCCTTCTTTTTTTATGTGCTCGAGTATGGTCTCTGGGCTTTGCAGGCTTGCCTGCGCTATTATTTTCGGAGCGTCCTCCATCTGCTTTAGCGTGCTGTAGTCAATCTTTACCTTTGTCTTTACATTCTCCATTTGCTTCTTTACCATTACGTTTTTGACATTGGCCTGGTTCTTGATTACTTCTTTCATGTTGTTTACGCTGCTGACTGTTTCCTTGTCTTCGCTTAGGATTATGATTTCTTTTAGAGGCCATCTAACGCCAAAGCCCATCTTATCCCTTGCTGACAGGGCTGATTGTATTATTGCCTTGGCTGTTTCGAATTCTTGCTCTAATTTCTTGTTTATTAGTTTTTTATTTGCCTTTGGCCATGCTATGAGGCTTATGCTCTCTGCCTCCAAGCCAAACTCTTTTCTCATGTTCTGGTATATCTTTTCTGAAATAAATGGGGATATTGGAGTGAGCATTTGTATAACTGCCATTAGCACATCATAGATGGTCTTGACAACCTTTTTCTTGTCTTCTTCGCTCCCAAGCATCTTATCTCTTGTGAGCTGTATGTATGTCCTGCTAAGTTCCAAGAAAAGCTCTTCTATAACCCAGGGTGTCTGGTTTAACTGGTATTTCTCAAAAAGCTCAGTTACTTTTATTATTGTTGAATTCAGCTTTGAGTAAATATATCTGTCTTCTAAATTTTTCAATTCTATTTTTTTTATTTCTTTAGGGTTTATTTTATAGTGTTTTGCCAGGTCCAGCAGGTATTCGTGTACGTTCCAAAGCACCATCATGCTCCTCTGCTTTGTCTTCATGTCATCAAAGTTGTAGTTGAGGTCTATTCCAGGGTTTGCTCCTCCTATGCTGTAATACCTGAATACATCAGCTCCATACTTTTCAATGACCTCGTCAGGAGAAATAATGTTTCCCAGGCTCTTGGACATCTTTCTTCCGAGTGAGTCCTGAACAAAGCCGTGCATGTATACCTTTTTGAAGGATGCGTTTCCCATGCTTACCATGCTTGCAACAAGCAGCAGGTTAAACCAGCCCCTAATCTGGTCTTTGCCCTCAAGTATGAAATCAGCAGGGTAAAGCTCCTTGAAAAGCTCCTGCCTCTGAGGGTAGTAAAGGCATGCCCAGGATGCTGAGCCTGAATCAACCCACACGTCAAGTATGTCTGGAATCTTTTTCTTAACACCACCGCATTCACACTTTATGGTTACTTCGTCTATTCCTGGCTTGTGGAGGTCATCCAGATTTTTTCCTGACAGTTCCTCAAGCTCTTTTGCTGAGCCAACAACAACATACTTCTGGCATTTCTCGCATTTCCATACAGGCAGGGGCGTTCCCCAGTATCTTTGCCTTGTTATTCCATTATCCCTCAGGTTTTTCAGCCAGGAGTCAAAGGCATTGAAGGCTGCCTCAGGAACCCAGTATATTTTGTTGTTTAATTTTCTCATCTTTTCCTTGAGGTCTTCAACCTTGAAGAACCATTGCCTTGTTGTCCTGAATATTACCGGCGTCTTGCATCTCCAGCAGTGCGCGTAATCATGTGTAACCTTTGTTTCGGCTATTAACAAACCCTTTTTTTCAAGCATATCAGTAAATTTTTTGTCGTCCTTCCTTGCAGTCAATCCTTTGAAGGGCTCTGGAAATACGCCGTATTCATCTAAGGTGTTGTAGGGCTTAACCTTGTTCATATAGCCAACCTCATAGTCCTCTGGACCGCAGCCAGGAGCGCAGTGCACAAGCCCTGTTCCTGCACTCAGGTCAACGTATTCCTCTGATAGAACAACAGTATAAGCATTCTTGACAGATTTCTCCATTTCCTGATGATCCTTCATCTCATCAAAGAATGGGTGTTTGTAGCGAATGCCCTTTAGCTTCTCTCCCTTTAGCTCCTCTAATATTTCATAATCCTTTTCAGCAACTGCCTTTATAACTGCTCCGGCAAGCGCTTTTACAATTATCCATACCTCTCCAGTGTCCTTTATTCTTGCCCTGACATAATCAAGTTCAGGATGAACCATTACCAGCATGTTGAAGGGCATTGTCCATGGAGTGGTTGTCCAGATGATTAGGTATTCATTTTCCTTTCCAGCTACTGGAAGCTTTACAAATATTGAATTGTCCTGTATGTTTTGGTATTCAAGCTCGTGCTTTGCAAGGGCAGTTGCACATCTTGGACACCAGTGCATTGTTTTCTCTCCTTCGTAGAGGCTTTTGTTTTCATGCGCCTTCTT
>CAYGWL010000121.1:0-7162 GCA_964353575.1 uncultured Methanosarcinales archaeon
CACAACAATAACCCTCAATGCAGCAGCCCTTGATGAAGAAAGATTCAGCATAGAATACGAAAGCCTCTCAGGAGACGCCATGCTCGTATGGGGAGAAGGCACAACAGACGCCAACTACAGCATATTCGACAGCACAGACAAAAAATGGGTAAATGGCGGCTTGATTAGAAATGTGGGTGCTGTTGTCCAGCAAGTTACATTATGCTCAAACCCTAACTCAGACTACATAGGAGCAATCCTCGGTCCTGACGGTACCGACGATGTGCTTACTATAATGTGGAACGGCACAAACTGGCTCAACGGAGAACCCAGCGAAGAAGAAGCTGCAGAAAATACAGCTGTAGCAAACGCGGAGTGTTCATGGACAACCAACACTAACGTATCATTATTTACTTACGTTGACTCTAATAGTTTGGCAATCAGGTATTTGGCATACAACCAAACTTCTGGTAACTGGACCTGCCCTGAAAACAGACAGAATGTTTCATCATTGAACCTCAGCGAAGGCTCTGGCGGACCTTGCACAACTGGGAACTTTATGACTGATGATATAGAAACCATGCGCTCTGTGCGCGACTATGACAGCAATAATATCACGCTTTGGGGATTGGACATAGACTACCACTTACAAACATTCCAGTTTAACGGAACTCACATTAACAAATATCCTTCAACAATTCTTGAATACACATACGGTTGGACTACATCAGTAGAGCCTGCTTACTTTACTTATTACAGGCACCCAGATTCTGCTCCATCACAGGGAATCATTATTTATGGAGAATTCAATGAATCCACAGAGCTCCGCTACCGTGTCCTAGACTCCGGCAGTTTTGGCGGAGAACAACATGCTCCTTACCTAGGACCTGGCACTGCCATACAATGGGAGGTATTGAGGTCATCTACAAGAAGGAACCAGACAGCAGTAGCCATGATGGATGATAACGGCTTCTTGTGGCTGAATGTTTACGATACCCTAACAAACACATTCGACGGCTGGATAAATGTCAGCAAGGTTGGAACAACAGGCGATAACTACAGGTCATTCAGCATGAGGACGCAGGAAACCAGTGGAGATTTCATGGTGGTTTATGAAAGAAATGAGCAGAATGCGGCAGGTAACAGAATCATATATTACAGGACATGGAACGGAACTCAATGGAGCTCTGAAGGAACAATAACACTCAACTCAGATGTTGCCGCAGAACAGCAGTATGTCATAAGGTCAGACAGAAAGCCCAATACTGATGAAATCATGATGACAACTGCCGGAGGCGGCGACGACCTGTCAGCAGCAAGATGGAATGGCAGCACTTGGCTGAATATCACAACAATAACCCTCAATGCAGCAGCCCTTGATGAAGAAAGATTCAGCATAGAATACGAAAGCCTCTCAGGAGACGCCCTGCTCGTATGGGGAGAAGGCACAACAAGCGCCAACTACAGCATATTCAACAGCACAGACAAAAAATGGGTAAACCAAGGACTACTAACAGACAGAG
The DNA here is from genome assembly GCA_964353575.1 of uncultured Methanosarcinales archaeon. Lineage (GTDB taxonomy): Archaea > Nanobdellota > Nanobdellia > Woesearchaeales > CAYGWL01 > CAYGWL01. The sequence goes on from CAYGWL010000121.1 coordinate 1,503, forward strand.
CAGCAGTAGTCCAGCAAGTCACCCTATGCGCAGACCCCAACTCAGACTACATAGGAGCAATCCTTGGACCTGACAGCACAGGTGATGTGCTTGCTGTAATGTGGAACGGAACACACTGGATCAATGGAATACCCAGTGAAGAAGAGGATGCAGAAAATGTGGCTGCAACAAACGCCTATTGTTCATGGACAAAGAATAGCAGCATAGCTCTTTTCACATATATCGATCTTAATGCTTTGGCAATCAGGTATTTCACATACAACAAAACATCTGGCAATTGGACTTGCCCTGAAAACAACCAGAATGTTTCATCATTAAACCTTAGCGAAGGCTCTGGCGGACCTTGCACCACTGGAAATATCATGTCTGACGACATAGAAGTTTTGCGTCACATACAAGACCCAAACAGCAACGACATCATGCTTATGGGAATAGACCTTGCGGAAGATGTGGAGATGTTCATATTCAACGGAACTTATATTGTCCAGCCAACAACAGCTCTCCTTGAACAGACTACAACAACAGCTGGCTCTGTAGAATCTGCAAACTTTGATTATTTCAGATATGAGGAGCTAATAGATTCAGACTCACCAACATGGACCAACATTTACAACAACGCAAGCACAGTAACCAGAATCAATGGAAGTGTAAACTGGACAGCAAAAATATTAGACGAAACAGAATTAAGTTATGCTTGGCTTGAGCACAACGCAACAAACATTAACAACAACCTGCCTGTTCTGGTTAATGAAAGCATCATCGCCATTGAAGGAACCGATTACAATGTCTCAAAACAAATAACCATAAACGTCACAGAAGGAAACTACACCTGCGCCAGATTCTGGTTCAACGACACATCAAACAACATCAACAAAACAGATTGGAGCTGCTTCACAGTAGCCTCAGAAGCACCGGCAAAATCCATCTCAGTAACCGGTGGCGTTAACTTTGGCTCAGGAGCAGTGCTTGGCGGAAATGTAGGAGCATGGCTTTACAGTGACAAAACATCAAGCGGGAACGGAAGCTGGACATGGACTGCACAAGAATTCATAATAACAAATGACGGAAGCTCATCAGGAATAATAACCGCCAACGCCTCACAAAACCAAGAAAGCTGGATAGGAACAGGAGCAGATGCCTTTATAAACGGAACTGAAAGCGCAGCAAATAATGGATGCTCCGGCAACACAGGAGCATTTAACAGGCTAAACACAACCAATGCTGCCACAATATGCTCAAGCCTAGCTTCAGGAACCAACAACAAAGTAGAAGCAGACATAAAGATCTACATACCATCCACACTACCGCCAGGAACCGAAAAATGGACAAACATCACCTTCTACATAACTTAAAAACCTTATAACCATATAAAACTTAATCTATAGAAGTATATTCTAAAGTATACAAATATTTTTAATACTTGTCTTACATTGTAGTAGAAAATTAGGTTAGACGCTCATAAAATCACTGGAAAAGTAGAGTTTTCCCTACCTTCAAGCATATTCCGTGACAGGCGTTTGAGCTTTCTTGAATGCATTGTTGTTTACCTAAAAGAGATACAAAAGCTTGGTTATACTGATATTGCCAGGTTAACTAATCGTGACAGAAGAACTGTATTTACTGCTTACCAAAGGGCTTGCAAAAAGCTTGGAAAAAAACCTTTTGTTGTTCATGAAAAGCCTCCCATTTTCTACATTCCCATTCGCGTTATCCAAGATCGTTCTTTAAGCATTTTAGAGGTTGTTGTCGAATACCTCTCATCACTTGGTCTAAGAAGTTCTGAGATTGCTAAACTTCTAGCTCGCAGTCCGAATACAATCTACACAGTTCATACTCGCTTAGACGCGAAAAGAGACACGAAAAAGAAAAACAAGAAATGAGAGATAAAAAACAAGGAGGATGGAGAAAAGAGTTTGAAGAGATTGAACAGCTAAGACACTACATAAGACTATGCCAGAAATACAAACAGAAAATACGAGTCGGAGTCTACAGAATAAACCTGGAATACGAAAAAGGACTAATTGACCACCAAACATACACAGCTGACTTAAACTATTACTTAGACAACAAAAGCCCAGAACAATGGCTAAACAGCTATGACCAACACATAAAAAACTACAAACAAGAAATAAAGAAACGACAAGAACACATAAACCAAGAAAGACAAAGACAAACAACACTACAGCAAACACAGCAGACATCACTGCAATACCTCATAGCAACAATAATAGTATTAACACTCATAGCAGGCGTAAAATTCATGAGCCCGGCAATAACAGGGTTTTTGGTTGCAGAGAACGTAACACAAGAAATAACAATCCCAGAAAACATAACAGAGATAATAACAGCACCGGAAAACATAACAGCACCAATAACAAACATCACAAACATAACACTGCCAGAAATAATTAACATAACAATACCAGAAATAACAAACATAACACCGCCAGAAAAAATAACAGAAGAAACCATACAAGGCAGAGCAGAAATAGGCAAACCAGTCAAATGGACAAAGAAAACAAACCAAAACATAACCCAACTGCCCAAAGAAGCAAAAAACATAAGCATAACAAAAATAACACAAGAACAAAAACAACCAGTAAGCCCAGAGAAAATAAATGTAAGACAGCTCGGCAGAACACAAACACTAGTGCAGGCTAACCTTATAACAGGCAGCGCAGTAACGCAAATACAAGAAAACTTCCTGGCAAAACTGGTTAAAGAACTAACAAACGCCATAACCGGTTACATAATAGCAGAACCACAAGAAAACATAACAATAATAATTGAAGAACCAGCGCAGGAGTATGAGATAGAATACTACACACAAGCACCACAAGCAACAGAACAACAAATAACACCATACAAAAAACAGATAACAATAAGCTCTGAAATGCATTACACAAACATACTCACATATACAACAATTACAGAAGTTCCAATAAAAGCAATCAAGCTATACAGAATCACTGAAGGAGTAAGAGAATTAACAGAAATAATTGAGTATACAGATGAAAATAATAATGGTTTAATTGATGAGATCAGCTGGATAGTTCCTTCCTTGTCCAATGAAACTTATGAAGTTATTATAGAAATAAGCAAGGCAGAGCATTTAGATGAAAACAGAATATTTATATCAGACATTTATGAACAAGTAAAATCTCTTGATGGAGTTTGGTCAGAGACAATTCCTTCAGGGAATTATGTAAGAGTTACTTTTAAACAAAAACTTGATTCTTCAAGAGATATTACATTATATCCAAGGGTTGTCTCAGGAGCTCCAAGAATAGAAGTTTATGAATTTAATAAAGGAGAAAAAATCGCAGAATTTACTTCGATAAATTCGAATGAATACAACAAAGTTTTCTTGACAAATCTTCAGGGAATCCAAGACACTTTTGATTTGAAAATCTTAGGGGGAAGTGTAGAGTTTGATTATATTGTTGACCCTGATACACCTCCCAATATTACTTACGATGGTGCTTACACAGTTTATACTTTTACAGCAAATGGAACTTTTAGTCCACCGGCAGGCGTAACTAGTGTTAGTGTTCTGGTTGTTGCTGGTGGTGGAGGTGGAGGTTCCAGACACGGTGGAGGCGGTGGAGGTGGAGGATTAATTTATAATTCAAGTTATCCTGTGAATGGTTCTAATATTACTGTTGTTGTTGGTGCTGGTGGAAGAAGGGGATGGTATGCCCAAAGTCTTGGATGCGGTGGTGTTATAGGGAATGGTTGTCCTGGAGAAAATTCAACTTTTGGAACCTTAATTGCAATAGGTGGAGGTGGAGCAAAAACTTATGATGGTGGTAATGCAAATGGTGGTTCTGGTGGAGGTGGAGCTGGTGTGCAAAATACTGCAGGTGGTGCAGGAACAGTAGGGCAAGGAAACAATGGTGGAAATGGATGTACAAACCCAAGTGGGGGTGGTGGCGGTGGAGCAGGAATTGCTGGAACTGGTTGTACTGATAGCTATAATGGAGGTAAAGGCGGAGATGGATTAAATTATACTATTAGTGGTTCAAATGTTTATTATGCTGGTGGGGGCGGAGGAGGAGGAGAGAGTGGATATCTTGGTGGTAATGGTTCATTAGGAGGAGGAGGACATGGTGGCAATCTAGGTTCAGATAATGGAGGTTCAAATGGGACTGCAAATACTGGAGGTGGAGGAGGAGGAACTCGTTCTATTCTTGCTACTGAACCCGGATTTTTTGGAGGCTCGGGAATTGTAATTGTAAGATTTCTAACATCATCAGATACATCTTATCCAATTTTTTCTGATTACAAAGATAATAGTGCAAAGCTGGTGGATGGTGGAATAGGATTGTTTAATGTAACTCTCTCCAATACAAATGGAACTGTTTTACTTGAAATAAATAATACAAACATAACTGCAACTAACTTAACTGCAAATGTTTATAATGCGAGCTATAATTTCACAAATTCAGGGATTTATCCTTATAGGTGGCATTCTTGGGGAAATGGAACTAATAATAATTATAACAAATCAGAAGACATAATCTACATTGTAAACGTAACTGTTGATATAAGTCCCCCAATAATTACTTTAATATCTCCAATAGATTATGCCAATGTAAGTTCTATTGTAAATTTCAGTTGCACTATGACAGATGTTGGTGGATTGAAAAACTCAACCCTGTATGGAAATTGGAGTGGAGGATGGTATGCAAATGAAACCAAGTCTGTAACGGGGCTAATTAATTCCACAGATTTTACAAAAACAATTCCAGATGGAAGATATATATGGAATTGTTATGCCTGTGATGCCATAATCATAAGCAATTGCGGATTTAATAGTGCAAACAAAACATTTACAGTTGACACAGTTTCTCCTTCAATACGCATACTTTATCCATCTAATAATGACAATTTTTCTTATAATAATATAAATGTTAATTATACTGTTAGTGATAATATCCGAGTGCAGGCATGCTGGTATACAAATAGCTCGGGAGTAGTAAATTATTCTATTGCTAATTGTGCAAATCTTACAACACAAATCTGGCCTGAAGGGGTAAATAATATCACAATTTATGCAAATGATTCTGTTGGAAATGTAAATTCTTCAAGTGTTTCGTTTATAGTTGATACAACTGATAAAACTCTTCCTGCAATTAACTTCATTAATCCTACTCCTGGAGATGGAACTACGACTGCAAATACTTCTATAATTGTAAATGTTTCAATTTCAGAGCCAAGCCTGCAAGAAGCAAAATATAACTGGAATGGGACTAATTTTACTTTGTATGATGATTCTCTTATGCTGATGTATAATTTTAATAATGTTTCTGCTCTTGGAGAGAGCGCAACTAAGGTTGTTGATGTGAGCAAGTATGGAAACAATGGTACTCCTTCAGGAAATGCTTTTATTAATATGACTGGAGGAAAATACGGCAGAGGATTACAATTAGATGCAAGGCGCAATGCCTTAAATTTGCCTGAACCACCAGCTAGTTCAACCAATATCAATTCTGGAACAATGTCCGTATGGGTTAAAACAAGCAATGCTGGCGCAAGCTATAGAGGTATTGTTGTAAAACAAACTGCTTATGGAATGTTTTTACAGGACAATATATTTGGAGTTTATGATTGGAATACTGCAAGTTGGAGAAGTACTGGAAGAAATCTGGCTGATGGCA
>CAYGWL010000122.1:0-6363 GCA_964353575.1 uncultured Methanosarcinales archaeon
CACTTACTTCACTCCCAACATCAACTCCCCCAGACTACACCACATTTACAACTGACGGCACAGATCCATCAATACCAACATGGACTTCAGTTCCAACATCAACTCCCCCTTATACACATACCGAGACACTAACACCAACTAGCATAGCTCTGATGTATAAGAATCAGAATCCAGAAAATATAAATAGGACTCCAAAAAATTTAGAATATTCGATTAGAGAAGATCCGATTAGAGAAGATCCGATTTATCTGATTAGTAAGAATAAGTTTAAAGAAGATCTAATTTAGTAGTTCCTTAAAATCAATCACAAAATTCGGGAGGTTAAGAAATGATAATTGAACTGATATCAAAGTCGCAATCACTTATGGCTGAAACCGTTGTTTTCGGCTGGCTTACATTGTGGATTGGAGGCATGATGTTAGTAGCAACTGTACTGATTGCCTTGCTTGTTTAATTCTTTTATTCTTAGTGTTATTTTTATTATTTTTTTCTTTTACCTTTTTTTATTATTATTCTTTATTCCTGTTATCAATAACAAAAAAACAAAACAAAAAACAAAATTATTAATAACAACATCCTTTTCCTTTTAGTTTATGAACGCAGCAGCACTATTTTCAGGAGGAAAGGACAGCACCTATGCCTTGTACTTAGCCATGAAGGAGCATGATGTAAAGTGTCTCCTGGCTCTTGTTTCTGAGAACCCTGAGAGCTACATGTTCCATGTGCCCAATATTGAGTTCACAAAAGAGCAGGCAAAAGCCATTGGAATGCCTTTGCTCATGGCAAAGACAAAAGGAAAGAAAGAACTTGAATTAGAGGATTTGAGAGGTCTCATAATAATTGCTAAAGAAAAATATGACATCAAAATGATTGTTGCTGGAGCCATTGCATCAAAGTACCAGAAGGAAAGGGTGCAGACAATATGCGCTGACCTTGACCTTGAATTATTTGCTCCTTTGTGGGGTGTTGATGCTGAGAATTATATTAAGGATATTATTAAAAATAAATTCAAGGTCATTATAACCGCTGTTTCTGCTGACGGTTTGGATAAGAGTTTCCTTGGTAAAGTTATTGATGAGGATATTATTAAGAAATTAAAAAACATCAGCAAAAAGACAGGCATACACCTTGCTGGCGAGGGCGGGGAGTATGAGACTTTTGTTTTGGACGCACCAATATTCAAGAAAAAGCTGGTCATAGAAAGCGCTGAGACAAGGATGGAGAAGCATAATACTGGCTTTTATGATATCAAAAAGATTAAAATCATTGGCAAGAAATAATCCCAAATCTTAATTCGCGCAGGTGAAGCACTGCCTGCCTACATCAACTGTCTTTTCTCTGTTAAGATTGAATGCCTGCATCATTGAATATTTCTGGCCACCAACCAAGATAGGGCTGTCTAATCCAATATTTATTATATAGGTTGAACAGTCTGCAATTATATTTTGCAAACCTGCCTGCTCCATTATAGAATTAAGCCCTCCTGCCTGGGTTTCTAAAGCATACAATGCTTTCATCATAGCCAAATCTGCTGGAGGAACAACCCTCTTATTAAAAACAACCTCTTCATTATCTTTTTCAGCCTGCAACCTTAAAGGATAATAACCGCTCCAATCAGACAGCCCATAGTATCTTCCCAGTATTTGCTCAAAGCTGTTCTTTCCTCTCATGCGCATATCATTTCTTGCTGTTAGCAATACAGCTGCCAGCTCCCTTGCCTTCTGCTCTGTGCGCCATGGCTCAGGCATATTTCTTACAACATTATCATGAAGCCCTTCAGAGGTCATGAGAAGAATGCCATAAGCTGTTTCAAGGTCAGGGAAACTGGTTTCATACTCTTCATTTGATTTCCATTGAACTTGCCTGAGTTCAGCATGCGCATCAAGGTATTGATTAACACTCTGTGATAAAACCCTTCCTTGATTAAGCTCTTCACCGCACAGCATATAAACCGCTCCTCCGCTGGATTCGCCGCCTGTTCTTTCCAAAAGCCAAGCTCCTTCAAACTGCTGGTTTTCAGGTCCTCCCAGCACTGTTACCTGTACATATTCCTCCCATCCAGGAGTTTTGTTCCATCCATCACAATAATTGCTTGTTGTGGCATCGTTCTTAACATGAACAACTGAGCCAGGAGGAAGCGTTTCTGGCTGTCCATATCCATTCAAGATAAGGTTCTGCTCCAGATTCAAAAGTGTTGGCTCTTTGAGAGCGCGCCTTGTATTAAGCACCTCGCAGGTGTAAAGCACATTTTCAGGAAGATTTTGTTCCACTATTTGTGACAAATCAGGTGTTGGTGTTGACGGCACAGGAGTGTTTGCCGGTGTTGGCTCAAAAAGAGGTGTTTGAGTAGAATAATCAACAGCTGCAGAAGGTGTCGGGTGAGCATTTGCTTGAGTGCTTGGGCCTTGGGCATAACTGAACCCTGCTGCCAATATTGATACTACAACCAATCCTCTTCCAAATAAATTGCCTTTACGACCCATTTTTAGTTAATCCTTAATCTGTGCTTTGATTTACAGGCTCTATCACTAAGTCATCATTTACATAGCTGTTTATCATTTGAGTTACTGGCTGTCCATTAAAGGCATGGTTAACAAATCCGTAGAAATAACTTGCACCGCTTTCTGCTGTGCCCAAAAGCGCATCAAGGGCTACTTGTAAGTCTGAAGCGCGCATTAAAACATTTTTTTCATCAAAAGTGTAATCCTTTTTTTGAGCTATCAGATCATCAAGTTTTTCATGAACATAATAAGCAACCTGTTCTATCTCTTCTTGAGAGATGCCTAATTCTTGTACGGCTCTTTCTAAACCTTTGGTTGCTCTTTCAGTAACGGTTTGTATTGAACTATAAGCCCTGGTTAAACCAATTGCTAAGCCTCTTCCTGTGTTTTGGTCTAATTTTTCCTCTCCTCGCATTTTTTCATCGTACATGCCCTTTGCTGATGCGAGAACACCACTTATGCTTGCATCAGCAGTTCGAACATGCCAAATTAGGTCCTCCAATGCCACAGGCAGCTCTGGAGCCTGATATACCCAGGTTTCTGTTTTATCCGGATCATAAGCAGGGTTTTTTGTATCAATTAATGCCTCTGCATTGTCTCGTGCATTCTTAAGAGCGTGAAGGATTGTGCTGCTTCCTGCATTACGATTGGTAAGATTTCTTAAGTTTCCCAAAACATCTGTAAGCCCTGCTTTGTCCTCTGGCAAAGGACTTCCATTGCCTAACCCCTTCATTATTTCTGTGATAGTCTCAATACCATATTCACAAACACCAATTGCTGATTTATAAAAGTCAAATGCTGATTTATAACATTCCAAGGCTTTTTCATATTCCCCAACTTCCCTGTGTTTTTTGCCTAAGAGATAATATATATTGCCTCGTTCGGATAATGCTAATGCCGACATATCGCTATAAAGAACAATCTCTTCCAAATCTTCTTTCTTCAAGCTTTTAATTCCATCCGCATCAAAACCTTGTGGAATCCCCAATGCTTCAGCTCGCATTTTTTCCATTGCTACCGCAGTGTTGGCAACGGCGTTAAAAGCATTTGCAGAAGGAGTTAACTCCTCTTCCCACCCGTATATTCTTTCATTCAGGTCATTTGGATTGGCAGGATCGATCACTCCGTCAGGATATATTCCTATCATCCACCCCGTTTCAGGTTTTCTAGTTCCTATGTCCTCTACACAGGATTTCTTTTTGCCAACTGTGTCCATAAATAATGAAAATAAAGTCGGTCTTATCTTAGCGAAATCTTCACGGCTCTTAGCAACAATATGACTAAAATCTACCATAAATACCTAGAAAAAGCAACTCATATATAAATCTTTCCATTTTTTACCATTATTCAGTGATTATATTTTAAGGGGAGTGTTTCAGGAGGTTTATAAACTGCTGAAACCCAAAAATTTTGGGTTTACAGGGCTTGTAGAGGCAAATTCAAAACGAAAGATATTTAAATAAGAAGGTGTTTATTTCTTGTTATCAAAAGGACTAAATCTGTAGTCAGAAATAATAAAAAATAAAGATATTTTTTGAAAATGGACAGCGAAAAAACCCAGAAAAAGGAAGAGTATGATGCAAGCAGCATTCAGGTTCTTGGTAGCATTGAGGCTGTAAGAAAAAGGCCAAGCATGTACATAGGAGACACTGGCGTAAGTGGCTTACATCACCTGGTTTTTGAGGTTGTTGACAACTCCATAGACGAGGCAATGGTTGGATGCTGCAAGGAAATCACAATTGTAATACATCCTGATAATTCTGTGAGCGTTATAGATGATGGAAGAGGGATTCCTGTTGACATAATGCCCAAATTCAACAAGCCAGCCCTGGAAATAATAATGACAAAGCTGCACTCCGGAGGAAAATTTGACAACAAGGCATACAAGGTAAGCGGAGGGCTACATGGAGTAGGGTTATCTGTTGTTAATGCGCTGTCTTCAAAGCTCATAATAGAGGTGAGGCGAAACAGCAAGATTCACACCCAGAGGTATGAGCTTGGAAAACCAGTAACGCCCTTGGATGTGATTGGGGAATCACAAACAACAGGGACAACCGTTACTTTCATGCCTGACAAAGATATATTTGAGTCACTTGACTTCAGCTTTGACAGATTATCAAGCAGGCTTAGAGAGCTTGCTTTCCTCAATCCTGGCTTAAGAATAATCTTAGAGGATGAACGCATAGCAAAGAAATCAGAGTTCCTGCACAAAGGCGGAATAAAGGAGTTCGTGCATTATCTTAACAGCAACAAGACCGTGCTGCACGAGCCAATGTATTTCCAGGGAGAGAAAAACAGCACAAGGATTGAGATAGCCATGCAATATAATGACGGCTACCTTGAAAACATACTTAGCTTTGCAAACAACATAAACACCATAGAGGGAGGAACACATCTCTCAGGATTTAAAACAGCTCTTACAAGAACTTTGAATAATTATTCTGAAAAGAACAAGCTGCTTGAAAAGGACTAGAAGGTTACCAGCGAGGACTCCAGAGAGGGGCTTAGCGCAGTGATATCAGTAAAGATTCTGGGACCGCAGTTTGAGGGGCAGACAAAGACAAAGCTCGGGAACTCAGATGTTAAGGGCATAGTTGACTCAATAGTAAGCTCTAATCTCCAGGCATTTTTAGAGGAAAATCCAAGGGAAGCAAGAATAATCATTGAAAAATGCGTTATGGCAGCCAAGGCAAGGGAGGCAGCGAGAAAGGCAAGGGAATTAACAAGAAGAAAATCTGCGCTTGACGGAAGCTCTCTGCCGGGAAAGCTTGCTGACTGCAGCAACACAAACCCTGAGATTTGCGAATTATTCATTGTGGAGGGCGACTCCGCCGGAGGCTCAGCGAAGCAAGGACGCAACAGAGAATTCCAGGCAATACTTCCTTTAAGGGGAAAGATACTCAATGTTGAGAAAGCCAGGCTTGACAAGATATTCAGGAGCAGGGAGCTCATAACCTTGGTAAGTGCAATAGGAACAGGGCTTGGAGAAGAATTCAACATCAAGAAGACAAGATACCATAACATAATCATAATGACTGATGCTGATGTTGACGGAGCTCATATAAGGACGCTGCTTTTGACGTTTTTCTTCAGATACATGAAGCAGCTCATAGAAGCAGGCTATGTCTACATAGCACAGCCACCGCTCTACGGCATAAGCAAAGGCAAAAAAAGCATCTATGTTTACAATGATGAATTACTGAAGCAAGTTCTAAGTGAGCTCGGACAGGAAGCAAAGGTCCAAAGATACAAGGGACTTGGAGAGATGAACCCTTCGCAGCTCTGGGAAACAACCATGAACCCTGAGAACAGGACACTCCTGCAGGTAACAATAGAGGATGCCATAGCAGCAGACCGCATATTCTCAATACTCATGGGCGAGCAGGTAGAGCCAAGAAAGGACTTCATAGAAAGGCACGCATTAGAAGTAAGGAATCTGGATGTTTAGTTCTTTGTGTTTTTAATGATTGTCTGTGTTTTTAGTAATTATTCTTATTGCCCTTGTTAATATTTTCCTGGTTATAGTCAATGACCAGAGTATGTCAATGAATAACAAAAACATGAACCAATAAAAAAAAACAACAAGCTTTATAAATCATTGACTTTTCCCAAAGCAGGAATGGCTCAAGAACTCAAGCAAAAGAAGAAGAAATGGTATGCAGTAATAGCTCCCAAGCTATTTGACAATGCGTTCATAGGAGAAACACTGGTAACAGAACCTGAATTAGTTGTTGGAAGGAAGCTCACAACAAACCTTTCAAACCTTACAGAAAACATCAAGCACCAGTCACTTAACCTGCAATTTAAAGTAACTGGAGTCAAGGATAACAACATTGAAACAGAGGTTGTCAGCCTTGAAGTC
>CAYGWL010000123.1:0-4631 GCA_964353575.1 uncultured Methanosarcinales archaeon
GGAACTTAATTTTCTCCCTCCTTAACCCTGTATGGAGGGAGAAAATTAACCTTGACTAAAGGTCAAGGCGGAGTTGAGCTTTACGGGGAGGAGAAAAAAGTTCACGGAGTCATGAAAATCTAAAAGATTTTCAGGACACAAGAAAATCCTAAATGATTTTCTTCGTGTGAACCAAAGCGTTGACGTGAATCTCAGAATAAATCAAACCCCTTATACAGAGGCACCTATTCCACTCCCTATTATCTTTACAGCCAGCAGGTTGAAGAGTATTATTATTATGAAGGAGATTACTGCATAAAGCACCGCGCTCTTGAAAAGATTCTCCCCAAGTTGGTGCTTCTCGCTCAGCTTGTCCGAGCCAGCTTCTATCCCGTTTATAAGGACAGTAAGTAGGTAGGTTATCTCAACTATGTACAGTCCCACTATTACCTGGAAGTGGAATCCTGGAACCCCGTCTCCGAACATTCCAAGCATGCCAGCTCCTCCAAATCCTCCTGCTCCTGTTGCCTCTGTTGTCTGCTGGAGTGTTCCAAGGTTCTCTCCAAGCTTTCCTATTACTGTTATTATCATTGATGTTATTCCCACGACTATTCCTGCTATGGCAGGAGCAAGCATGTTAACCTGCTGCTTCATATCAGCCACAATGTCTGCCATTAAGTCCCTTAATCTTTCATTGACCCTGTGGATTTCTTTTATGTATTCTGAAACATTTATGAGTGCTTGTGATGCTATCAAAGGACCCTTCTTTGAGCTCTCCACCAAGACCTTCATTGAGCTTTCTATGACCCTTGACGGATAAAACACAAGGGCTCCTCTTTTTGGGTGGAATATTGCCTGCTCAACGCTCATTCCAAGGTTATGGATGTTTGTGCTTACAAGCTCAAAGAACTCTCCAGAAACACTGTCCTTCATTACGCTGGCTACCTTGTCAATTGCTATCTCTGTTGGCAGCCCATCGCCTAAGCGGTTGCCCAGCTGGAAAAGGGATGATGCAAACTCTGTTTCAAGCTGCTTTGTTTCCTCTCTTATCTTTATGAGATTCTTTGTTTTGTTCTTGAAGTAAAAGCCAATGCTTATGCCAAATGATAATGGAACACACAAACTAAGGAGAAGCGCCCCAACGCCATATGGTCCTATGAGAATCTGGTTAGCATCCTCTGCCTGGGAGTAATGGTAGTCAAAGAACTTGAGCCCCATAAAAGATGGCGCTTCCCTTAGCAAGATGTCTTTTGGCACAACATACTTTATAGCCAGGGGCATGATTCCTATAAGCAGGAGAACAACGCCGATTATAACGCTTAAATAGATTGGGTCTATGCTTATCTCAGAGCTTCCTATCTTGAAGATTATGTTCCTGTATTTCTTGAATTCAGGGTTCTGCTCGGATATGTCCATCTCTCCGTAGCCAGTAGGCCTCTTTGACAGGGCTGTTCTGCTGAGGTAGAAGACTATTAAGGGCAGGGTTATGTTGTAGAGGACTGCTATGTAGATTGCCAGCATGTCAGGCATCAAGTCTTTGCTGGTCATGAAGCTCGCAACTAAAGGCATTATCACCAGTCCAAGCACAGGGAGTATTATGCCAATCATGTAAAGCGTTGTTATTGGTCCTTTGAGCTCATGGGCGTAGTGAAGCATCCTCTCGTATGTTTCCTGGAGCATCACATTTAGCGCCCTGTCAACCATGCTCAACCTTCTCTCTTCTGACGGCTCAAGCAGCGAGCCCTCTATTAGATGGAATGCTTCTATGAATTCCATGTTCCATTTGCGCCAGGTCTCCAGGTAATTGTCCAGGGATTCCTGTATTGTGCCGTATCTCTGTGTTTCAACATCCCAAAGCACCTTCTTTAGGTCAAGCGAGAGTGGAGGCGAGAGGTGCTTTGAGGCAAATTCAATGGCTAATTCAAGGTTGGATGTGTGCCTCATGTATGTTGCGATGTAGAATATGCACTCAACCATCTGGTTTGATGCCTTTAATCTCCAGCTGTTTGCAAAGAATTCAGGAAGCTTCTGAAGAACAAACATTAGCACAAAGCCCATTATAATGGCGTACACAACAAAGAAGAGTGAATTGAACAAGAGGAAGGTTACCATGCTTGTTACAAGCACGAAGATTATTGGAGCAAGGATTGAGAGGCTTGTAACTCCTGCAGGTGTTGCGCTCATGTGGCATAGGTTTATTTCTTCCTGCAAGACTTCGCTTGTTTTCTTGTCCGGCTTTAGCTTAAGAATATACTCGCTTATTTTGCATAGCCTTTCATAGATGTTGAGGTGCTTTGGAAGAATCTCCTTCTTGAATTCAAGATAGTTAGTGGAAACAAATCCTTCTGACCTGAGCCCTTTAACTTCAGTCTCTGGCTCATCCTTTTTAGTGCCAAGCTCTTTGCCAAGCCGGTCCTCAATCTTGCTGAAAAGCTCATCCCTCTTTTTTTTACTGATTCCCATAATTCACATCCGCAAACAAATTCATAGATATATAAATCTTATGATAACGCCAAGATTTTCAATAAACTTTTTATATCAGAACCTCTGGTAAGATTCATTATGGCTCAAAAGAGGTGCAAAAGGGCTCAGATAAGCCTTTTTTTGATAATAGGAATACTTATGCTCTTTGCACTTGGCTTCTTGTTTTACATAGCATCACAAACAAACATTCCAACAAAGGAAACAACCATTGAGCAGTCTGTCTCTCAATTGGTTGCGCAGTGCCTTAAGGAGAGAGTTATAGAGAGCTATGCAATTTCAGGAATGGATGCTGACAGGACAAAGAGATACATTGACCATGAGCTCATGAGCTGCGCTGACTTAAGAATCTTTGAGAACCAGGCAGAAATAAGCCATGGCAATGTTAGTTCATTTATCCAGATTTCTGACAAGATGATTTCAACAGAAATCAAGCTTCCAATAACTATAAAACAAGGGGAGTCTCTTATTGAGCTTGAAAGCTTCAACTATAATCTTCCAAGATATAGAACAACAAAGCTGCCAATAGATTCTAGCGGCAGACTAACGCAGGACATAACTGTAAGGTCTTCTGATGACCGCTTGGAGCTCTACTTGCAAAAAGGCACAATAGCAAAGACCAATGATGACCAGCCGTTGGAAGAAATAACCATTCATATAAGAAGCATTATCCAGAGCGACCCAACCTTGCTTTACTACACTGTTTATGACTTACAACCTCATGGGGCTTACTTCAGCCAAAAGGCAAAGCTTACATTGGATTACGTGCCAAGCTACAACCTTGAGAACTCTTTGTCCATTGTAAAGAGAGAGGTTGATTCAAGCTTCTGGAAATTCATGCCATCAACAGTTAATACTCAAACGCACACAGTGGAAACATACACCGCAGGATTCAGTCAAGGGGGCACATCTCCCACTAATTCTCCTGAACAAGAAGAGGAAAAAACAACAATATTTCTTGTAACCGGAACAAATACTTTAGAAGAAGACACTCTTGAAATAACCGGAGAAGAAGGCACTGAAACCCTTGATACCTGTAGTGTTGATTATCCTATAAACATTGAAGAAAGTGAAGAGATCTCACTCTCAGGAATATATCTGGTTGATAGCGAAGTTAAAAACAAAATAGTGCCTTCTGGATTCACGTTTAATGATGAATCATTATATGATACTGAGTTAATAGGTATTGATTGCCTGCAGGAAGATAATGATTACCAGCCAGAAAGCTGCCTTAACAAACAAGAAGCCCTTGACGCAATAAATGATGCAATAAATAACAATGCAAAATTAGCTGAAAACATTTTCTCTGTGCATGTTGACAAAGAAGAAGGAGAATGCACTGAAAAGAGTGCAAATCTTGTTTTCAAGATAACTGGGCTAAAACTTGATTGTGAAAGCATTCAATCTACAGGATATGCCGGTTTCAAATGCTGCGAAGAAAATGACAAAGAAAATTGCCAAATAAACCATATAATTATGCCAGTAGACCAAAGACAAGACACTCTTGAAAGCCTTGAGGCCTGCGGCAACAAGATGGGAATAATGCTTCACTTGCAGGACACGCTTCTTGACCAAAATCCAGATTACTGGCCCTTTCTTCTTGAGGAAGAAGTTAAATCTATTGTCGGTGATAAAGGATGGGTTCTGGAAACTGTTGGCATAGGCAATGATTTGGGAAATGTTCAAGCATTTATTCAAGCAGCCAAGAGTGCTAATATTAGACCAATAATAAGACTTATGCCTGACCAGGAATCATCCGGCTTTGACCCTCTTGAGTTTGCAAACTATGCTTATGACATTGGTGTTGGTGCTGGAGATTATTTTGTGCAGGTGTGCAATGAGCCAAACCATGCTCCAGACCCTGGCTTGAACAATCCCTGCTACATGAGCGCTGAGGAATACGCCCAGAAAATGGTTACTTTCTTGGAAACCCTTCGCGAGCTTGACACTAAAAAGAGCATAAAAGTCCTTAACGCAGGACTTGACCCAAAGCAAAACGCAGGAGCATATACCCAAACACTGCTTTCTTACACAGAAGATGAAGAAAAAACCTTGCATGGAATAGATGTGTGGGCAACCCATGCTTATACCGCAGATATCTCTCCTGAAGAAATGGACCTTGTTGCACAAGAAGAACTCCCGGTTATAATTACTGAAGCAGGCTATCCTCG
>CAYGWL010000124.1:0-6896 GCA_964353575.1 uncultured Methanosarcinales archaeon
AGGTCTGACATAAACTCTTTTCCGACCAACCCATCTAGTATGCCCCCTTACTCGAGCATATCTTTTTCTTGGTCTTCGTATGTACCAATATGGAACCATAAACTTATATTTATTCTCTCATTTATTTAAATTTTTCCTTTCTGTTTGATCTCTCTGCAAAAAATCAAAGAATCTGTAACCTAATGAAGTTTTTTGATATTCTAATTTAGGTCCATCGGAGGCGAAATTGTATCTTGCTGAGTTAAGATCTCCACCTTCTCCTCTAACATAGTTAAGTTGGTTTTCTATCTTTCTGAGAGCATCTTCAAACGATTTAAGATTCATATCTAATAGACCATAGGAGTCTAATCTTTTGTCTAAAGCTCGTATTTTAGACACGCCCTTAACAGTGTCCAGAGTTAATCTGCTAGAACTATATATTTGTAAGAACCTAATCAATTCTTCTTCTGATAATCTATCCAGTAAATTTAAGAATAGTATTTTTTCATCGAATGCTATATTTTTTTTGTGGTAATTTAGAGCTATGTTTAAATATCTTTTTCTTTTTTCTTCTCTTGTTTCATAAATAATTTTCATGATCCATTCTCTCATAAACTGAATATTCTCTGCGGATTTACGGTCATCTTCAATCATATTTGGTACTTCAGCTTCACGGAAGTACTCAGCTAACAATTCCTTATTCATCTTCCTGAAATATTCAACTCCTTGAGCAGTTAAACCTAGAAAACCTGCCACGATGGCTGCCGGACTACCAGATACAATGGTAAGAAGTGCAGGTAAACCTTTACATGCTTCAATAAGAATGTCTTTTTTGTCTTCTTCCATTTTGTCCATATTATCTAATCTTTAATTCTTTAAAAATCCTTCTCTTAAATCCTAGTTCAGAGAATACTATTGTAAGAGATGTTAAAAATGTTTTCTTAATAAATTTTACGCTTACATGTCCAGTGTCCAATGAACCATTGTTGGCTCGGCGTTAACCCAAAAATCCAACAAAACATTTAAAAGCATCAACGTCCTGAGTGCTATTGATATTTATGTCATCCAACATTACAAAATCACTATTCCTTGCCTTATTTCTTCTGTCTTTCCTCCTCCTCCCCAGCTGCACCCCTCCCGCTAATGAAGATAATGATGCAGGCGTCCTCGTGCTTTCTGTTGAGGACGGCGACACCCTCATGCTTGAGTCCGGTGAGTGGGTTCGCTTGATTGGGATTGATGCTCCTGAAAAGGGCGAGGAGGTTTACGATGATTCAAAGCACAAATTGGAGGACTTGGTGCTGGAAAGAAAGGTTGTGCTTGAGAAAGATGTTTCTGAAAAGGACAAGTATGGAAGGCTTCTGAGATATGTCTACGTTAATAACGAATCCGTGAACGTCATCATGCTTGAGCAGGGCATGGCAAGAGCTGACTTTTATGAGCCGGACACGAAATACCAAGAGGAATTCTTGGATGCGGAGATGGAAGCGAGGAATAATGGCTTGGGGATATGGAGGTATGAAGAGATATAGTGACGGTTAAGGTTTAGAAGAGCTTAACTCATTTTCTCATCCCCTTCTGGTCTAAGCTCAACTCCGGTTCCTGGCGGAACTTAATTTTCTCCCTCCTTGACTCTGTAAGGAGGGAGAAAATTAACCCTGACGAAAGTCAGGGCGGAGTTGAGCTCTACAGAGATGAGAAAATAACCCTTGCGAAAGCAAGGGCGTGGCGACCTTGAGCTGTAAGGATGGAGAAAATAAGCGCCTCAAAACCAATATATTTCCGTAAAAACATCCGAAAGCTTTAAATAGTAGTTGTATTATAAATAATACATATGTATGATAAATTAAACATAACTGAGAATCATTTGCAGGCGCTCTGCCTCTTCACACAGGGTTTTGACAGAGATTATTACATAAGGGAGGTGCATAAGCTTCTTGGGATAAGCCCGAGAACAGCACAGCTCATTCTTTATGATCTGGAACACAAAGGGGTTCTTGAGTCAGAGACAAAAGGCAAGATAAGGGTTTACAGGATCAGAATAAACAGCTTGAGCAGAATGTACTTGGTTTTAGCTGAGCAGTACAAGGCAATAGCTTTTCTGGAAAAGAACATTATGGCGAAGGAAATCATTGAAAAGATAACTCCCTTCATAAATGGAGTTGGCATTATCTTCGGAAGCTATGCCAAGGCAACAGCCAAAAAAGATTCTGACCTGGACATTTTTGTAATAGGAGCCTATGATGAAGAAAAAGTCAGGAAAATCTCAGAAACATACGGCATTGAGGTAAGCGTGAAATGCTACCCGAAAAAAATATTTGAAAAGAACCTTGCAAACGATATCCTGATCAGGGAAGTTATGAAAAGCCATGTTGTTTTTCTAAATGCAGAACAATTCATAAGCAAGGTGGTGGCGCATGGACAAGATTGAATGGTGCATTCGGAAGAAAGAAGGGCTAAGGCTGATTGAGCCCAACTCCAATCTTGCCGGAGCATACATAAAAAAATCAGAGGAAGCACTGCAGTCAATGAATGCAAACATACCAAAAGACTGGAAAATATCCACTGCATACTACACAACATATTTTGCCCTTTACGCCCTGCTAATGAGGATAGGCATAGAGTGCGAGATACACTCATGCACAATAGAGTTCGCAAGGCAGTTTCTCAAGGAGTATTTCAGCAAGGAAGAAATTGAGTTTGTTGAAGAATCTCTGAAAGCCAGGATAAATTCACAGTACTATGTCAACAGAACAGTTCCTGACCCTAAGTATCAGGACATGATTAAGCTTGCCCCAAGATTCATGGTAAAATGCAAGTCAATCCTAAACCAGCTGAATGAAAAGACAATAAAGGAGATAAGAGAGAATTTCCAAAAAAGAGTCAAATAGCTCAACTCCGTCCCAAGGGCGCGGCAGCCTTGGGTCAAGGTGGAGTTGAGCTTTGAGGGAAATGTTACGGTTTCTTGGAAGATTCTCAAAAATCTTTAAGATTTTTGGAATTTCAGAAAACTTTCGAGTTTTCTGTAAGTTAAAGGAAATCCTCAGATTTCCTAAACATAAGAAATTGCTTTTGCAATTTCTGGGCTTAGGAAATCTCCGATTTCCTAAACTTCAGAAAGTTTTCGAACTTTCTGCAAGTTCTCACAGGACACTGGACATATAGGCGTAATGCTTATAAGGTTCTAAAATCATTTTCTGTTCATGTTCACAGAACATGGCAGTTTGGAAGGCGTAAAAACGAAAGCATACTCACTTCGTTCGCAGCTTTCGCTTTACTGCGTAAAAGCGAAAGATTTATTAAGGAGAAGTAATTTATTTTACCAAATGGTAAAAAAAGTTACTAAACTTAGGATTGTTGAGCTTTACTTGAACGGCTATGACAAAAGGTATTATCTTCGGGAGCTGGCTTCTTTACTTGAAAAGCCCCATCAGACAATAAAGCCTTATGCAGAGGAGCTGGTCAAGGAAGGTGTTTTGATAAAAAATGAGAGAAAGGGTGTTACTGAATACAATCTCAATTTTAAGGACAAGAAGATTTATGATTATTTGGTAATCGCTGAAAAGGATAGGTTAATGGAAAGGATGGAGCATGATGCCCTTGTGAGGCTTTTGTTTGAAAAGCTCTCCCCTTTTTTCGAGAAAAATACCTTTGTTATTTTTGGTTCAGCTGTTGATAGAATCTCAAAGGGTTCTGATATTGATGTTTTGGTGGTTGGTAAGCAGAAGATTGCAAAGCAGGTCGAGGATTTTGAGAAGATTTATAACAGAAAAGTGCATAAGGTGCAGGTAACAAGCTTGGAGAAGCTGGACTTAACTTTAATCAGGGAAATATACAAAAAACATCTCATTTTTAATAACACTGAGCAGATTGTAAGGTTCTTTGGTGGTTTGTATGAACAGAATAAGCTGGTGTAAGAAGCAGGAAAAAGGGATTAAGCTGATTGAACCAAGCGATAATCTTAGTGAGGAATATTACCGCAACGCGGAGGAGAGTTTAAAGGTGTTAAGAAGCATAAAAGAAACAAGCTCAAACATGTGGCTTGCTACAACTAAATACTACATTGAATATTTTGCTGTTTATTCTGTGCTGATGAAGCTCGGTATTAAGTGCGAGATACACGACTGCACAATAGCTATGGTGAATCTTCTTGAAAAAGAAAACATCATTAAGTCAGGCACATCCAAACTCCTGGAAAAAGACAAGGAACTAAGGATTGATAACCAATATTACCTGAAAAACAAGCCTGTTGACACAGACTTTGAAAAGCTCTCCGCATTCTTGCTTTCCATAAAAGAATCCTTGGATAGGCTAAACAAGGACGTCATAAATCAGCTTAGAATAAAAATAAGAAAACTGTGAGAACAACCAGTAACCGAAAGATTTATATATAACCCTAATTATGGTTATAATAACCTAAATGGAGGTTATAATAACAAAATGGGCTTGCTTAAATTTATAAATGAGAACGGGAATGCAAGGAAGATATTCGGCAAGAGAGAGTTAAGAATAATAGAAAAACAACTGCTTGGAGTTAACCTGACGCAATCAGAGAAAAACCGGCTTTCAAGGGATATCAGGAAAAAATTTGAGTTTATTGGTGAAGTTTCAGGATTCAAAGGGGAATTTAAGCTGAAAAAAGGCGTAGAAATCAAAAACATGATTGAGGAGGCAAAACAGTTTATTTTGGAGGATTCTTTGTTTAAAAGGATTGAGGAAATAATTTTATACGGTTCTGTTATGGAAAATAAGCTGACCTTAAAATCCGATATAGACATAGTAGTCAAGTTTGACAATATAAGTTTAAAAGAGGCAACACTGTTCAGAAAAAGAATTTCCGGAAAGGTTGACAAAAAGGTTGATGTGCAGGTTTATAACTGCCTGCCGAAAAAGATTAAGATGGAAATTAACAAGAGAATTCATAAAAAACATTCTACCTTTAATTTAATACTCCTCCACTTCAATTCCAAACAAAAAAATTCCTGTGAATCTCATCGTAACTGTTTAACTTTTAACTCTTTAAACAATCTCTTAAAATAAACCATCACATCCTAACTGTAGTATTTAATCCACAGAAGCATGTTCACTACAACAATCAAAATCCCCGTCATTACAACTTTTCACAGCCCAAAAACCAGTCTTGGTCCGCCGCGCTTACCATTCCTATTGCTAGCAACATTATTGCTATAATTGCTATTATTGCTTTCATTTTTGTTTTCCTGCTTTTACGTTTTTTATTCTCATCTCAACCCTCAAATGAGGGTTAGGATGATATTTATCTCATTAGTTCGCTGTTGGTGTTGCTACGCAAACAAGTTTGAATGAACGTCCATAACTTACTAAATTGATTCTGCAATCATTGGGGAATCTTGACGGTTCATTCTTCTGCCAATCAGCTGTGATGCATCTTAATATTCCTGAAATACTTCCTGCGCCGCTCCTAATATTTATGCTACCACAATAAGCTGCCGCAGTGCATGGAGACTCATCAGTTTTGCCATCACAATTATTGTCCTTGTCGTCACATACCTCTGTTGTCGCTCCCGCAAATGGATTGCAGGTATTGTCTCCCCATACTCCGGCTGCGCATGTTTCGATGCCCTTGTTCTTTGAGCATACGCCTAACCCACAATGGGTAGTTCTTGTTAGGCTTTCATCGATTGAGTCGTCACAATCATCATCTACTCCATTACAGGTTTCTGTTGTTGGTGTTCCTGCTGTGCATGAATCTAATACAGATCCAGCAACACAGCTAGTTGAACCGCTTGCACTGCATGCTCCAACTCCGCATGTTGTTGGTAAGCTTATGTAATCTTCATCTGTTGTTCCGTCACAATCATCATCTATACCATTGCAAACTTCTGCTGCTCCAGGATGTACTGATGCACTTGCATCGTTGCAATCAGTGCTGTCAGCTACATATCCTGTTGGTGCTGAACAAGCCTGGATTGTTACTAAGGTATTGCCATACGTATCAGCGTCAGAGTCCTGATAGAAAGTCAATGGCACGCATTCTTCGATGTAATCGACTGCTAATTGTCCCCATGAATCGCATTGGTTCCATGCATTATCAGTCGCTTTTAAGGTTACTGTATGGATTCCTGCAACTACATTCACTGGGAATGCAGTTATAATCCAGTTTTCTGTTGGATTCAACGAGTCTGTATAATGTCCTACCAAGATATCATCCACAAGTACGTCGAAGCTGTCCAGATTGCTCATGCCGTCCAAGTGACTGATAGTTATTGATTCAGTTCCTCCTGCAAATGCCAAATTCACAGAGGCAGATTTAGTGTCAGCAGCACATGTTGGTTCCCATACAAGGCAGAATTCAGAGTATGGTTTTCCTCCATACGCCCCGCCTGGTATTGCTGGGACCCCCCAACCATCAGAGCATGTATATCCTTCCTTGAAGTCTATTGTTGTTGGTGCTGCTTCAAAAGCTATGCCACTAATAGCAACCTGACCATAAGTAGTACACAATGACCAAGGACCAGGTGCTAACGGATGCAAAGTCAAAGTTTTAACACCAACGAAATTCACATCACAAGTCAAGGTTTTCCAAACCTCACTTCCTGATGTGAGATCATCAAATCTACAAAGCACAGTAGTCCCATCCAATACAGTGAATGAATCAGTGGTCTCAGCAATACCATCAAGATGATTGATAATAAGCTTTGTTGTGGTCAGCCCTTCTACTCCTACAGTGAACGTTGCATCCCTAGTATCCTCAATACATACCTGAGTGACTCCGTTCCATGCAACCTTACAAGCTCCACTGCCTATGCCTCCATAATTACTGCCGGAAACAGCACAATCAGCCCATCCATCAGTGAATGCACCTGTACCGCACGTATTCTGGGTGCCTTCATCTGTTGTTCCGTCACAATCATCATCTATACCATTGCAAACTTCTG
>CAYGWL010000125.1:0-2942 GCA_964353575.1 uncultured Methanosarcinales archaeon
GTAACATTTAAGGTCCAGGTTAAAGTTATAGACGCAAGAGGTTTCACTATTGCAGCAAGCCCAGTCACTTATGTTTGTTTCGCAAACTCCAGAAGCGCACACTCTCCATGTGAAGTTTTGTCCAGGAGGGCACTCACAAGCATTGTTTGAACAGCTGTCAGGGCAAAGATAAGCCTCATTCATAATATTATTATTATTATCGCAGTAATACTCCATGACATGGTCCTTGTCAATGCAATAGTCTTTCTCAACAACCGAACTTTTTGTAACAGTTCCATTGGCATAGTAGTGCTTGCCGTGGTCACTATCCACACACCTTGGAGCAACACAAGCACCATCTAAGCAGCCCTCTGGGCAGGTATATGTCTGGAAATTAATTACACCAGCAGCACAGTAGTATTCTATTAAGTCCAATCCATCAAGGTCAGCTGGGTCACACACATCAGTATAGCTCTCAAAGCCGAGCTTTGCTGTTCCCTGCTCAAAATATTCTAAGCCTCCATCAGAGTCAGTGCACTCGTCTGTATACAGCTTGCTGTGCCACTGCCCTGGGTCGCCGCAGTATTCATTGCCTGCAAGGCTTGTATTAACATCTGCAAAGACCTTGTATGCTGCCTCCTCCAAATCCGTGAGGTCGAACACAGCATCCGAAGCCAAGGAACAATCACCAATCCATCTGCATTGTGTCACTGCCTCGCATCCAGAACTTGTTTTGTATCCAGTGCACAGCTCGTATTTTGGCACGCATTGCCCAGAAGACCATTTGCAGAAAGACTTAGTAGTACAGTCATACCAAGAATAATCCGCGCAGAGATTAGCATAATAAGGTCTCAGGGAACATGAAAGTGCCCAATCACAATTCTCGTTGCCATTACAAAGAGAACTAGAGTCAAGGGCATGGCACTCAGTGTCTTTTTCTTCAGAATATAATATCAATCCCTGGTCAGCGTCCAAATAGCAGGGGTCCTCAACTCCTGCGCTTATATGAACGCAATCATCACTATAAGGGCAGCAAGCCCACTCATTTTGATTGGTTAGGCAAACACTATCCACACAGTCTTTCCACTTGAGATATTCTCCTGCAGGACAGTTTTTTTCATCTATTAAGCCGTCGCAGTCATCATCTATGCCATTGCAGCATATCTCCCTGCCAAGCCTGCAGATACCGTTCTTGTCAACACAGTTATCTGGATTGTCGCAGCATTTTGTTAAGCCATTGCCTGTTATAAAATACTCATTAGCATCATCACCGCAGCACTGGTTTCCACCTCCTCTGGTATCATACTCTCCAACGCTTGACTCGCCTGCTCCAACATAACAAGCTGTTCCAGAACAAGATGGAAGGTCAGTTGCAGTATCACAGTCACGGCACCTGTTCGCATTTGCATCGCAGTCAATCCATTCACCATAGTCTCCTCTGTCAACGCACACAGCATCTGCTTCACTATTGCCTTTTAGGTTCCATGCTTCGCCAGCTGCCATGCATTTATCTCTTGCTGAATAAACGCAGTCATCAGTATGGTCACAGCATCTTTTAACTGATGCATCAGTGTCACAGAAATGCTGCTGCAGCTGTGATGGGACGCAACGCTGGTATTCGCCATAAACTACTGACGTGTATTGCACGCTTATGCCTGTTGCTCCAATCTTTCCCCTGTACATTGCCTCTTCAGCGCAGTTTCTTTCAATTAAACACTCATTTTCAGCACAAATCCTTGCGCCCACATTTTGCCAGGTATCGCATCTTGGAGGGTCTGAGCACTTTTGCCATGTGCAACAAACAGTAACAGGATTGCATGCACCATTACTGCAGCCAGCAGGGCATTTAAAATCCAAAAAAGTAGGAGTAGTTCCAGAGCACCAATACTCTCTTATATTATCGGCATCAATGCAGTAATCCCAAACATCAACAGGACCAATCTTTGCTCCGCATCGGCCGTCACCGAACTCATTTATCCAGGACTCGCGGATAAAGCTCTTCACAGTGACATTTATTCCATTATCAAAGTCGCTACACCAGCATTGGCAAGCACCACAATCCTGGCCACCATAAACCGAGGTAAATTGTATCAGTAAAAATAATGAGATAATTGCTAAAAGAAGCCAACTCTTTTTTCTTATCACAGAAAGAACCAAATCCTTCATCCAACACCTCTTTTTTATGAATAATTGCTGTTTTTGTTTATATAATTTTCGCTTTTAAAGATTTAGTAGAAACTCTTGGTTTTCACGCTGCCGCGCCCTTGGCATTGTTAAGGGTCAAATTGACTTCCCTAAGCCGAGGCGCCCTTGGCTTTGCCAAGGGTAAATTTTCTCCCTCCATACAGAGTTAAGGAGGGAGAAAATTTAGTTCCACTCTGTAGAACCGCCTCGGCTTGAGAAGCAAGGATAAGTTCAGCAAAAGCTGAACCGCGGCAGCTAGAGACTTTCTAACAGAATCGCTTTTAAAAACAAAAAGTTTTAAATACTCAAAAATACAGAATGTGATGCATGGCAAAAAAGAGGAGGATAGTGAGTAGGAGAAAGAAGTTTAAAGAAAAGCCAAAGAAAGAAAAGGGCTTTAATAAGAAAACCATCCTCATTGCCTTTGCAGTTGTGTTGATACTGATGTTTTTGTTTCTGCTCATAAACCAGTTTTCCGGCAAAGTCATTGTAACCAACCTGAAACTTGAGGAAGGGGAAAAGGACTACATAAATTTTGACATAAAGCACACATTCTCAGGAGAGAAAGAATGCTTTGCTGATATAAAAATATACCAAAACAACAAGGTTGTCTGCAGTGAAATTAAAAGCCTGGGCATGCTCGAGCCAAACAGCGTTGTGTCAAAAAGCCTGTTTATGCCCTTTCCAGAAGGGGAAACCGACTTCAATGTTGAGATTAGCTGTAAGTAGATGATTGAATCATTGAAAAGCAAAAGTTTTATAAACAAAAATAATTATTA
>CAYGWL010000126.1:0-1703 GCA_964353575.1 uncultured Methanosarcinales archaeon
ATATTTATTTTTTTATTTTTATAATTTTATAAATCACTTTTGTTAGTTCTTTTAATAGAAATATCCGAAAAATTTAAATAGCTATTAGTCTTAACTTATTCCATGACTGAGTTAGATTGCAAGACAATCCGTGAAAAAATCCATAAAGAAAAAATGCAGGGAATCGTGATGGGTCTTGCGGCATGGTCAAGTTTTCTTACGAGCAGTTTTTTTGGTTACAGCACCACATACGCGTGTTCATTTACTAATCAGACCGGTTTTGAAAAAGTTTTACAAATACAGCAAGCAGAGCTTTATTGCCAAAGTGGAATTGTTCCTCCAATATGGTTTGCGCTTGCAGGAGCAGCAACGACTCTTGCCTTTGTTGGCCTGACTGCAAGAAACTACTTCATAGCCCATACTTTGGAAGAGGTATTGGCTTTACACCAGCAAACTTCTGAATAAGATTTCCGCAATATTTAAATAGGATATACTTATCCTTCCTTCCAATGGGCCCGTGATCTAGCCCGGCATGATGTCACCTTGACGAAAGCTTTGGGCTTTTCAGAATGGTGAATGTCCCCGGTTCAAAGCACTTTTTGTGCAAGCACAAAACCTGCACTAAAAGGGTGGAAGTCCGGGCGGGCCCATTGATTTAAAAGAGGAATCTAAAAGAGGGTGATTGTCATAAAACTCAAGAACTATTTTTGGGCGCTCTTTGCAGTAATCTGCATAATCATGTTCTTTCTAATAAAACCAATAATACAGACAATATTCATCGCAGGGATTCTGGCTTACCTCTTTTACCCGCTTTACAGTCGCGTTAATAAGAAGCTCAAGAACGATTCTGTATCAGCAGTCATTGTCATTGCAGTAATCATGCTTGTTATAGGGATTGTTGTAATCTTCCTTATTATCTCCCTTATCTCCCAGATGGGCGTTTTCTACCGCTTAGCCAATGTAGCCCTGGAAGATAATCTGGTTAGTGAGCTTGTCCAGGACACCATGTCAAGGCCTGAGCTGAGCAGGTATACCCAGAACCTGGCGAATCAGGCAACATCAGTAATGATACGGTTTGTTTACGAGATTCTGATTTCAATACCAAAAATCCTGCTTGCGCTTGTTCTTATAATCTTCCTGCTGTACTACGCATTCAAGGATGGCAAAAAATTTGTTGACGAGATTGAGAAGTTCATTCCAATCAGGAAGTCCCACAAGAGGAAAATAATAAAAAAGCTTGACGACACTTTGCATGCCACGATATACGGGACAATAGTTGTTGCCTTTGTTCAGGCTTTTATTGCAAGCATTGGCTTTTATGTCTTGGGCGTTAGGGCTCCTTTTGTTTTTGGACTGCTTACATTCTTTGCGTCAATGATACCTTTCATTGGCGCGGTTGCTGTTTGGGCGCCCCTTGGTTCAATAATGATAATATGGGCATACATGACAAACGGAAATATTCTACCGGGTGTTGGAGTGCTGCTTTACGGATTCCTTGTTATAAGCGTGATTGACAACATACTGAAGCCAAAGCTTATTGGCGACAGGGCGGAGATACACCCTGTGCTTATCCTTATTGGAATCACTGGAGGCATTCTAATATTTGGATTTACAGGCATGTTCATAGGACCAATAATAACTGCTCTTTTCAAGGCAATGTTTGAGATTTACAAGAAGGAGGGCTTAAAATGGACTTAAGGGTAAAGGACATGGACATAGCTACT
>CAYGWL010000127.1:0-2571 GCA_964353575.1 uncultured Methanosarcinales archaeon
ATCATTGAACCTAATAGGAATGGTTGTAACGCCTGATTTTGTAACATAATCAGAAACCATAAGCAACACGCCCCGATATTTAGGATCACTTGCGACTGTAAACATGAGCTCAGGGTTCTTCACATACATATCAAAAAAAGCACTTAATCTTGGGTCAAAGCTTTTTCGTACAGTTGGTAAATCTTCAGGTTCAACTATCTGAATACCGGTATTAGCATATTTGTTTAGTTTTTCATCTAACTCAATTAGCGGAAAGATAGCCTTATCTGTTTTAGAATATTTGTGAAAAAGTGTATTGGCACAAGCTGTTAAGTCTAGAAAATGAATAAAACAACCATCTTTATCTAAGACCCTTTCTACTTCAATTAATGCATCTTCTAAATTGGCTAAAGTGTCAAAAACAGAATAACCAACAGCAACATCAAATGCTCCATTAGGAAATGGCTGGTCGTAAATATTTGCAACCATAATATTGGAATCTGGATTTAAAGTTCGGTTTCCTTGAGCAATCTTGGGATTCTGTTCAGTCTGTTGAATTTGTGTTCTGTAATCAGGAGCGAGGTTTACTAATTCTCCTAGTCCACTACCAACCTCAATAATCCTATCTCGACTATCCACATATTGTCCAAAAACTTTTCTAACTGCATCTGCAGAAGCTTCTCTAAACATTTCTCTAAACGGATTGTATGATTTTATGGTGTCTTCATGAGTCCATCTTGTTTCTAATCTATCTTCCATAATAATTCCTAAAAAGAATTACTCTTTATAAACCTTTCGATTTTGTAACCACTAAAGAAAGACAAATATGCCCCCACCGGGAATTGAACCCGGGCTTTAACCTGTCTGCCAAAGGCATTTAACCGCAGGGTTACGTCCTATCCGTTAGACGATAGGGGCGCAGGTTTAGATTATTCTTGATGTCTTTATAAATTTTGTTGGTAATGAGAATGAAAAATTAAGTTTTATCAGTAATCCTTCAGGCTTATCTGCCCCTTTCTCTTCTTCTGCTTTACCTCTTCTACCTTCTGCCCGAGTTGTTCTTTGACATCCGCAGCTACATTTGGTCCAAGTATCTGTGTTAATGTTGTTATATCTGCCTTCTTTACATCACTTATGTCTTTGATGCTGTTGCTGTAAAGCCTTCTTGCCCTCATCCTTCCTATGTTCTTTAATTTTAGCAGAGGGAATAGCTCCTCTCTCACTCCATACTTTATCCTGATTCTTGTTTTTGTCACTGCTGACAGTATGCTTTTCAGCTTGAGTATCTTGCAAAGCTCCTGTGAAGAGTAGAGCAGCCAGTCCGCCTTGTCAAGCTTCACCCTTATCTCTCCTGGTCTTATGGTAAATTCTTCCAGCAGAAACTCCTCGTCCTTTTCATCAATCCATGCCTGGAAGAAGATTGCTGTTTTTATTGAATCAATGAAGTGGTCGTATGCTGGCTCGTACATTGAGGGCTCTTTCTGCAGCAGAACTTCTTGATTTAGTGCTATTGCTTCCTGTATGCTGTCATATTCTTTCACCCTTGCCTTGAGCAGAGGCCTCATCTCCAAGGTAGCTGAAATCACCTGCAGGAATGAGAATTCATTCACTGCTTGGCTTCTGGCTCTTTCCATGCAGCTTATAAGAAAATGCGCAGTCAATGGGTCTATGTAAAGCTCAGCAACCCTTCTGCCGAGTGCTGTTGCCACTATTTCCTTTTCCTTTCCGAGCTCGCTTGCAGGCTCAAAATCCTGCTCCTGAATTTTTACAAATCTCCAGTCGCTTAAGAGCTTTATCATCTTGGCTATTATTGCTGAAAGCTTATCCATGTCCCTGAACTGATGAGCCCAGAATGTCTTTTCAAAGAAGCTTGTGATTTCAGAATTTGTTCCAACAATCTTTGAGGCTATCAATGACAGGATATATGTCCTTAAAACAGGTTCTACTGCAAGCTTTGAGTATATGTCCTCCGGCTCCCCAAGAACATATTTCTCAAATATTGCTCTTTTTTCTGGCTTTGTTGATGCAATGGCAATTGATTCCCCATAATCATCAAAGCTCGGTCTGCCTGCCCTTCCTGACTGCTGCAGGTATTCCAAGACAGGAATCCATGTGTATCCTCTAAAACCGTAACGCCTCAAGTCCCTTATTATTGCCCTGAAGGCAGGAAGGTCTATGCCCAAAGCCAAGGTAGGCGTGCAACAGATTATTTTGATAGCACCTTCCCTGAACTTGTCCTCTATCAAGCTTCTTTGCTCATGGGTAAGTCCTGAATGATGGAATGCAATGCCTTTCTTTGAAACAAAGGCAAGTCTTTGGCACTGCTTTGTTGGCCTTGAAAGCGAGTGCAAAAGTTTAAGTGACAGCTCTTCCAGCTTTGGCTCTGCTGTTTTTATTTTCTTGCTTATGTCCTCTGCGCACCTCTCAGCTCCCTGCTTTGTGTTAACGAAAACCAGTGCCTGTTTCCCTATTTTTATTGTGTCAAGTGCAAGGTTTATAACAGCATTGTCGCTCAGTTCTTCTATCTTGAGCTTTTTCATAAAATAAAAGAAAGTTTGCGTGTTTAAAAAGTTAATGCTTCCGAGGCATAAC
>CAYGWL010000128.1:0-2025 GCA_964353575.1 uncultured Methanosarcinales archaeon
CCTGCTCCTCTCCATCCAGAACTGTTGCCCTCAATGCAATCTCCTACAGTAAGCAAGGCAGCAACTCTCAATGGCTTGCCCATAAATGTTCTTTGAGCGTCATCAGCTAAATGCCTTAGACCTCTTTCCTTTGCTCCATCAATCAGCTCTATGCGTGTGCATTGATTCTCCAAGTGCATATCTGCACGGATATCATACTCCCAATATATCTTCGGCGACAATGACTTTTTTAACTTAAACGCGTTATACTCTGTTAAATCTCTGCCTACTCTGCCCTCTTCATCAATCCAGAATCCAAAAAGTCCTGAAACCCCTCCATTGTTGAACATTTTCAGGGCAAAATGGTTCCTGTTGCCTACTGCTTTTCTTGCAGAGAGCCTTTCAGGTCTTTTTCCCTTCAGGAATTTTTCAACCTCTTCCTGGTCATGGAAAACAGGCAGTATGACTGCATACACAGATTTTTGATATGAATCCACAGGTGGATAGAACACCCCCTCAAACTTCTTGTTAACCTCGTCTTCTGAAGGTGCTGTGTCAAACCTGCCGAACCAGTATGTTCCCTGGTGTCCTTCAACAACAGCCAATATTCTCTGCTCGGCAAGCTCATCAACACTTTTTGACATGGAATCAGTAAGCTCTCCTACCCTGTTCTTAATAGGAGAATCAAATGAGCGTGCATTCTCCCTTACCTTCATTTGGTTGCCATTCACATTAATTACCGATTCTCCCACAAGGAAGTTGATTCCGTATTGAGCACATATTTGCTTATACTTCCCCATAATAAGCTCTGTTCCCTCTGAAACCAGCATTTGGTGCACAGGCGACTCTTTCCTTGGCCTGGCGTATCTCTGCTCCGTTTCAGCATATCCAACCTCCTCATTAAATTCATTCAACTGCTCTTCCAGATGGTCAAGACTTTTTCTAAGCCTGTTCCTGGCTACCCTAGCTCTTTTTCCAAGATGGTCCATCTTATCTGCTTTTTTTCTAGCCTCTTTCTCATGCTCTTTAATTTCATCCTTAAGCTCGCTAATCTTCGTGCGAAGTTCGCTTCTGTACCTAAGCGCCAGGTAATGCACCATCCTGTTAACAGAAAAGCCGTCATCAGTTGACCAGATATAATATATGTCAGAATCCGGAGCTGCTTCCCTAAGCTCGCCAAATCTTTTCTTTGCAATCTTGAATTCTTCCTCCATGTATTCAACGAGAGGGTCGTGCAAGCCATCGCCATTTCTTATACGTTTCTGTAACTCTTCCCTTGTCAGCCAGAAGCTCACAAGCTCGTCAATCTTGTATTCAGGGCGGTCAATCCTTGTCAATGCCCCTAAAAGAACAACGGCATCAGGCTTAACTTTTTTGAAATACTTCAGGGCATGCCTCCATGCATCCTTATGTTTAGAGAATTCTGAATCAAAAAGCACCTGGTCCATGAAATAAACTGACATGGGATTCCATTCTGGCACAAAGCACGGTTCCAGAGTAATTGCATCAAGCCCACCATTAGGTGTCTCAAATTTTTTTTTCACAATATCAAATCTTCTGCCTGATTGAGCTGCCTGGGCAATCAAATCCTCTAATGTGATGCCTGACTCAGTTTCAAAGGCATGCATCTCTTCTAGTGGTATGTAACTCTCAGTCAACTGCTCCAGAAGTTGCTGCTCACTTAGATTATTCATTGTTACAACACTTAAAACGTTTTAAAAAAATCTTACATTTGTCCTCAAAAGATGTCGAAAACCTTGGAGAAGGAGAATGAGAGACAGAGTCCATCATTCTCGATGAAAAGAAAGAAGCAGATGAAAAAGCCATGGGATTAATTATTTGCATCACCTTTTTGTCCCTTCAAGTTATACTCACCCCAATGGATTACTATAACACTAATTTTCTATATGCTTCTTAATAAAGTTTTATCAAGTGGAGAATATGTTTTGCGGTATATGTATGTTTTTGTCATCAATTAGTTTATAAAATAGCACTGCCAGTGGAAATCGTGGTTGCTGTTGCGGCTTGTGAGAAAAATTTAAATAG
>CAYGWL010000129.1:0-4280 GCA_964353575.1 uncultured Methanosarcinales archaeon
TCATAAAAAAATTGAAACAGCGGATTGATTTTTTACCTTAACACCCACAACCCCCTCACTCAACATCAAAGCTGCCGCGGGTTGTTAGGAAAAAGGTTTGAGGGAGTTTATCACAGCATGGACCCAATAAGCACCGAAAGAATCATGAAGGCCAGAAAAAGCAAGAACATGACTATTGCAAATGGAACAACGTACATGAGAACAGACTTTTTCCCGGAAATTTTGTGAATCTCTTGCGTGCCAATAATCAAAAGTATTAAACTGTAAATAATCCCAGCTAAACCAACCCAAACAAAGATAAATCCTGTGAACATGGCAGCTTCCAGAGGAATCCATCCAGCCAGCAAAATGGGTGTGCTTGAGTAAACCAAGAGCTGGTAGCTCTTGCTGTAGTCTTTCCTTCCGCCAAACAGCCATATCCATCCATGCAAAACTCCGGCTATAATGAAGCTAAGTACCAGTCCACCAACTAGACTTGCGATTGCCTCAAAAGTAAGAATGGGCAAGGAGGATTGGATTATCTCTAAAAGTGTTGGTTTGTAAATACCATGTTTGAGTGAATAACTGTACATGATGGAAACAATTTGTTTAACAGCCATTGCCAAAAGTGTGGTGATTAGAAGCAGCGTAAAGAAATATTTGAATGCTTTCTTAACCCCTATTTCATTTTTTAAACCCGCAAAAAAACTTTTGGGCTTAAGCAGGATATCTTTGGCTCTCAGGATTATCTCCATAGGATAACTCGTGATTTATAACTATATAAATTTTGTGCAAAAGCTTCTCTCAGAACCGTCCCACCCAACAACTCCCTCGCTCAACGAATCAAACTGTCATGATACCACAGAAGAAGAATGTGAAAAGATCGATACTAAAGAACCACCAGTCATAGACTGGTGGGATTTACCATCAATTTCAACAGCTTGGTGGTTCTTAGTGCTCAGAATTTTCTCATCAATCAACGTCGAAAGCAAGCAGAGCTTGCCACCAGTCAAAGACTGGATGGAAAATTCTGACATTTTAACCGTCACTAATAAACAAGTAGAAGGAATACCTGACGGCGTGCCAGATTGTAAATGGAATTCTGGAGAAATTGGATCTCCGAGGTGCACTAATAAACTTGAATTGAGCTGAGCTAACTCAACTAAAATCAAAAATATTATAAACCAGCTCTAAAAACGTGTTTCTTATGCCTCAAACAAAATTACGAAAACAAGTTGCATTACGGCAGGGACACGCCAGAGAACAGGAGAAGGACAAAAAAAGCAAGTTCTTCCAGCTTGATGAGCAAATTAAAGAGCTTGAGCAGCAGATATCCACAACAAAATACAATAAAAGCACACAGCACGCAATAGGGCTATATAAGGCAAAGCTTGCCATGCTTAAGGAGAAAAAAGAAGCTAGGTCCTCTTCAAAGATTGGAAAGTCAGAACAAGGGTGGTCTGTCAGAAAAAGCGGTGATGCTTCTGTTGTCCTTCTTGGTTTTCCCTCTGTTGGCAAGAGCTCTCTTCTGAATGCCATAACCAATGCGAATTCGCCTGTTGGCGCATATGCGTTTACAACGCTTACATGCATTCCAGGACTTTTGGATTACAAGGGAGCCCGTATCCAGATACTTGATGTTCCTGGAGTGGTTAAGGGAGCCGCAGCTGGAACTGGCAGGGGAAAAGAGGTCTTGCAGGTGCTGAGAAACGCAGACTTCATACTGATTCTTCTTGACGTTTACCACACAGGGCAGCTGAATGTCCTGCTGAAAGAGATTTTTGACAGCAACATAAGGATAAACCAGAAGCATCCTGATGTGCAAATCAAAAGGATTGAACGCGGGGGAGTAAGATTCGGGATAACTGTGAAATTAACCAAGCTTACCAAAGAGACAATAGAAGCAATCCTGAAGGAGTCTCATATAGTGAATGCGGAGATAATTATAAGAGAGAACATTGATGCGGACCAGCTCATAGATGTCATAAAGGGAAACAGAAAATACATACCTGCAATTAAGATTCTAAACAAGATAGACCTGATTGACGAGCTGGAACTGAAAAGGCTTATTAAGATTTTAAAACCAGACCTGTGCATATCCGCTGAAAAGAAAATAGGCACTGAAGATCTGAAGGAGCTGATATTCCAAAAGCTGGATTTCATGCCTGTATACTGCAAGGAGGTTGGGAAGGCTGCAGATACGAAAGTGCCTCTTATTCTTAGGAAAGGAAACACTGTTGAGGACATGTGCGGAAGGCTTCACAAGGATTTTTTAACAAAATTCAAGTTTGTCAGGGTATGGGGAAAAAGCGCCAAGTTCCCTGGACAGAAGCTGAGCCTGAAGCACAAGCTAAGGGAAGATGACATAGTTGAGCTGCATATAAGTTGAAAAAAATGTAAAGTAATCTTAACCCGCTTTTAAAGATTCTGTCTCTGGATTGTGACTTGTTGCGAAAGAATTAAAGAAGGCATGCGTACTTTTTCAACCGCCGTCCCACCCGCAACCCCCTCACTCAACATCAAACCTGCCTTGGATTGTTAAGAAATCTCTTCAACAGTTACATTCAAATCAACAACTTCATCAATTACTGATACTCCATCCGTGCCATAAACTTGTATAGGTATTATATATACGTTTGGATCAGCATTTGACCTTGCATAAGCGCTTAGTTTTAATACAACAGTCTTCCCTTCCGAAACATCTCTAGCGCTAGGACCTCTTATAATTATTGATTCTGTGCAATTAAGTTCAGGATTATAAGCTTCACATTGTATTGTTTTATTGCTTCCTTTGCAGGTTTTTTGATTGCAATTAGGGCAGGCTATACAGAACTCTACATCCTTGTTCAAATTGTTATATATGCCTAAATAAGGATATTTAGTTTGACCTGGCTTTAACTCTAAATTGTTTGGAAGAATAGCAGCATTTATTGTTGAATTAGAGCCTTTGAGGATTAATGATAATTGGTTGAGGATTTCTGCAGGTGGTTCAGGAGGACGTGGTTCAGGAGGGTAACAACCTATGCAATTCCTTTCAAAGATTATTAAGATTACAAGCAAAACAAGCAAAACAAATGCAACAATTAAACCTGTCTTTAACTTTTCATTCATCAAATCTTTCTTAAGAATTCTGAGTTATTTAAATCTTCTGCAAAAGAATCTGTAAGAGGGGCGCCGGCAGCTAAAGTGCCACGGTTCAACTATGCTGAACTTATCCTTTCCTCTCAAGCCGAGGCGGTTTCACACAGTGAAACTAAAAAATAGCTTTTTACAGCATATCAAGGAAGCTTATTCCGATCACTAGAAGCATACCTGCCAGAAGAATCAGTATGCCCAGAACCAGGGAAAGTATTCCTCCAACCATCACAGCTGTTGGCAAAACGCTTTCTTTGTTTTTCCTGCGTATCAGCCCTTTCTTGTAAAGCAAAATAAGCACTATCCCCAGTATCAGGAAACCATAGGATGGTGCAGTGAAAAAAATTAACTGTGCCAGCATTTTAGCCTCTTTTTATGTTTTCTTTGGATTTAGATTATTTAAATCTTCCGCAAAAATCTTTTTACCCGGAATCGTCCCACCCACAACCCCCTCACTCAACATCAAACCTGCCTTGGTTTATTAAGGTTTGAGCTTTTTATTGGTTTCTTCTTTTAATCTCTTGATATAAAGGCTAAATTGAAGCTCAACCTCTTTCCAGTCATCAAAAGTAACAGGAATGCCATAGTAATTAATTCCGTTCCTTTTGGTTCTGACTTTTTCAAAGAAATCCCAGCTAAATTCAAGTTCCGGATGTTTTTCACAAAGATATGCGAACAGGCATTGATGGTTCTCAATCTTTATTTTTTCAAATCTGAGAAAAGATTCGGCTAATTCATGTAAAGCATCATAGTATAGTTTGTAGACACTGCTCCATTGGTTGCTGTGTTTGGGAAGATTTTTCTTAATAGAGTTTGCGGCTCCAACATCTGCATCCGCAATATTAAGCGTGGATTTTATCTTTTCTGCATCTGTCTCTTCCGTAACTATAAAATTCCCTTCTTTCCTGCATTTCATAAATGCTTCATTCTGGGTAAGATATTTAGGCATTAACAGCCACCTCAACAAAATCCAGATTACCCTTAAGCAGATTGCCTTTAATAATGTTTCTGATCAACCCATTCCCTAATTTAGATAATTCCTCTTTATTCTGGCAGATGAAGAGCTGTATATTCCTGTGCAATTTTAATTCGTAATCTGCTATCTTCAAGCCTTCTGGATCACCATAAATAAAAATGTCAACATCACTGTGCTTAAACCAGTCTGA
>CAYGWL010000130.1:0-2370 GCA_964353575.1 uncultured Methanosarcinales archaeon
TTTCTTTCATGGATTTAAAGAAGGTATTTTTTTCTTTGATGAGCATAGTGGCTGGTTTAGGAATATTTGTTTTGGTTATTGGTTATGTTGGTGTAAGAAATGTTGTTGATGTCTTCAGGTCAACATCAGTGCTTTATCTTTCCCTGTTTTTCATTGTTACAACCACTATCTTTTTGATAAATGTTTACAGGTGGAAGATTATTGTTAATGCATTTGGCTATGATATTTCCTTCCTTAATTTGTTCACTTACAACTCAATTGGTTATTCTGTAGGCTATATCTCGCCTGCTTCAGGCACTGGCGCAGCAGGCATCCCTGTCAGGGCTTACTCCCTGAAGAAGCATAGTGTGCCTTTGACCGAGGCGTTTTCATCGGTTACTCTTGACAAGGTCATGGAGCTCATAGTCAACCTTTTGTTTGCTGTTTTTGCTGTGCTTTTCTTTATTTTTCCGCTCAATATACCCTTCAGCCTGAAGCTTGTTTTAATTGCCGTAGCCCTCTTCCTTCTTGGAATTGTCCTGCTTTCTTTTTTTTCACTCTACTTTAAAAAAGGTATTTTCTCGCCCATTTTCAAGCTCTTCAGCTTCCTTCCCCAGATAGATTTTATCAAAAGGCTGAAGAGGGAGACCAGAAGGCTTGAGCTATACATATACTTCTTTTTGCACTACAGGCTGAAATCTTTTATCAAGTGTTTGCTGCTTTCTGCAATAGTTTTTGTTTTGATGTTTCTTGAGTCAAAGTTCTGCCTGCTCGCAATCGGCTATGATGCAAAGATACCTTATGTTTTCCTTATAATGGCTGCAATTGCCCTTGCTTCAATGGCACCCATACCAGGCGCACTGGGCATTTTGGAGATAGGAGGAGCATCCGTATTTTTAGTGCTTGGCATAAATCCATACATTGGAGTTGCATTTGCCCTGCTTGTCAGATTAAAGGATTTTCTATGGACTGCCTTTGGCTTTGTTCTTTTGTCAAACAAAGGCATGAACTTCTTCAGCTTATTGCTCAAGAAAAAGGGGAGAAAGAAACATGGAACCCGTATACATTCCTGAAGCATGGAGGATGCTCAGGCACAGGATAAAGCTTGGTTTCAGGGGCATTAAGGAATATGAAGGCAGCAGTGCAGATATATGTGAACAAATTATAAAGGAATGCTGGAACGGAAAATACTTCATGACCAGCTCAGGTCATTTCTCTGAGTTCTGGGCAAGGGATTTTGGCTGGTGCACGGAATCATTGATAAAATTAGGTTACAGAAGGGAGGTAAAGAAAACCCTGAATTATGCTATTGACATTTTTAATAAAAATAAAAGAATAACAACAGCAATAACCCCTGATGGCACACCTTATAACTTTTCATGCTATGCCCCTGATTCCTTGGCTTTTCTTATTAGGAGCCTGAGGATTAGTAAAAGTGCTGACATTATAAAGAAAAATAAAAATTTTCTGAATAATGAAATAAAGAAATATTTTGAAATCGTTATTGATAAAGATACAGGTCTGGTTAAAAAAGATAAAAAATTCTCTTCCATGAAGGACCGATATTTCAGGAAGTCCAGCTGTTACGATAATGTCATGGTTGCCATGCTCAGGGAGGATTTGCTGAAAATAAGAATGCTGGACAATCCTTTCAGGGACTATAATTACAAAAAATTAATCAAGGACACTTTCTGGACAGGAGAGTATTTTAATGATGATTTGGAAAGCAACTACGTTGCTGGTGACGCTAATGTTATCCCTTATTGGACTGGTGTTTTTAATGATAAAACAATGATAAAGAACAGCATCAACAGCATCATCAGCAGCAAATTGGACAAACCCTTCCCCCTCAAATATACCAATGTAATACCAAAAACAAAAAAACACTACACTGAAGTCTTCTTCACCCCTAATTCTGAGGGGATGAGCATATGGCCCCAGCTGGGCATGATGTATATAATGGTTGTTGATAGAATTGATAAGGAAAAGGCAAGGGAATATTTGCTGGCATACGGGAAATTAATAGAAAGCTATAAGAACTTCATGGAGATATTTGACGCTGAGGGTAAGCCTTATAGCAACATGCTTTACCATGCTGACACAGGAATGCTGTGGGCTGGCATGTTTTTGGGGTTGGTGACATGAAAAAAAAGATTGTGAGGTCCTTTGACGGAACCAGGATTTATTATGAGATAGACAGGAAGGGATCAGCAACACCAATTCTCTTTGTTCATGGCATGGGTGGAAACCAAACCATTTGGAAAGAAATGGCTGACTTCTTTAATAAGAAAGGTTATAAAATAATAACACTTGATTTGAGAGGGCATGGCGCATCTGATAAATTCAAACCAAATCAGAAAGTAAATATAGAGTATTTTGCAAAAGACATAA
>CAYGWL010000131.1:0-2141 GCA_964353575.1 uncultured Methanosarcinales archaeon
ACTGTATAATGAAAAGGAAAATTAAAAAATAAGCAGTTGGAGGTAAAAAATGTCTGTGATTTTGGAGTTTTCAATGTTTCCTGTGGGCAAGGGAGAAAGTCTAAGCGGATATGTGGCAAGATGTTTGGAAATTGTTCGCGCATCAGGTGTTGCATATGACTTCGGCCCTATGGGTACGGCCTTGGAAGGCGAATGGAATGAGGTCATGGGTGTAGTAGAGCAGTGCTATGAAGACCTGAAAGAGGATTGCGACCGAATCTCTTGCCACATCAGCATTGACTACCGCGAAGACAGGGAAGATGGTTTAAAAAGTAAAGTGGAAAGCGTTGAAAAAAAACTGATGAGAAAACTTAAATAGCTGATTTTTAAGTTTTTTTTGATTCTTTTTCACAAGATTTAAATACCTTCTCAGTTATAATTAAAAACAATAAAGATGAAAGAAACCATTAAAATCTCACCATCATCAATAAATCTCATGTTAGAATGCCCCAGATGACTGAAATTCTAGTTTGTGAAGAAATTAAAGAACCGCTTCTAAAGTTTCAATAATACTTTTTAGTTGTTGTTCAACATCTTGATTAAAGTAACTGACAGTATCTCTTCCAGAAGCACCATCTCCATTAGAAACAGGGCAGCTGCCTATAAACCTTGGAGAGCCCTCAACAATTCTAATTTGTGGTGGTGTTCCTAACTCATGTTCCACCTGCACACCATATCTCAGAACCTCACACCCTCTTGGATTCCTTAACCTAAGGCCGTCGTAAACTATCTGAGTTTGCCAAAAAATACCTGTTTCTAATTCTAATTCCCCTATATTAATAGGTTGTGGGTTTCCCGGTAAAACAGCTTCTACTCTGTATGATTCTGTACTTTTTTCAAACAGATCTAAGTCTTTTATCCTTTCAAACAGCTCATCAGCTGTAGTACAAGTCTCTTTACCAACAATCTTAGGTTGATAGTCTTCTCTCTGAGCAACAATCTGAAGTTGATAGCCTTCTATCTGAGCTGTATTAAACATCGTATCTATAAATGATTTAACAACATCCAGTTTTTCAAGAGCATCCAATTTTTCAGTAACCATAATTATTCACCACACAAATATTAGTAACTCTTAAGTAACAACACTTATATATAAATGTTTCGGTTTTTTCCCGAATTTTTTTAGTTTATCACAACATATTTAAATAAAACTCCAGTATCAAAAAAGAATACAGAATGGAACAAATCAAATTATCTCCATCTTCAATAAACCTCATGTTAGACTGCCCCAGATGCTTCTGGCTGCAGATAGTCAAGGGTGTTAAGAGGCCTTCTGGTCCTTTTCCATCGCTTCCAAGCGGCATGGACAAAATCCTCAAAGAGCATTTTGACAGATTCATGGAAAAGGGAGAGCTTCCTCCTGAGCTGAAGGAGGATGAGAACGTGAAAGGATGCAATCTCTTTGATGACAGGGAAAAGCTTAAGCTCTGGAGAAACAACCGAAAAGGTTTAGAATATGTAGACCCGGAAACAGGCATAATGCTTCACGGAGCAGTTGACAACATACTGGTCAAGGGAAAGAAGCTCATTGTCCTGGACTACAAAACCAGGGGATTTCCATTAAAAGAGGACACTCATGAGCACTACCAAAGCCAGATGGATCTGTATAATTTCCTCTTAAGAAAAAACAACCATGACACAGAGGACTACACCTTCTTGTTGTTCTATTACCCAAAAACTGTCACAGGAACCGGAGAGGTCATATTTGACACCAAGCTAATCAAGATGAAAACAAGCGCAGGTGAAGGGGAAAAGATCTTCAGAAAAGCCATAGCAATCATAAAAGGCGACATGCCTCAAGCCTCTGAAGAGTGCGGTTTCTGCAAGTGGAACGGTTCTTGATTTTCCCGCTTGCCTTGAGCATGCTATAATCACTGTGCTCTTTTATGCTCGGATATAATACCCTCCAGTGTGTTCTTTTATGCTCTGGTATAATCCATTCTGGAGCTCCTGAGCCTGTTGCGCAAGCTGCAGTGCAGAAGCATAGTTCTGCATTACGCCTTCAGCCAGTTTTATGCAGGCATCAAGTCCTTCCAAGGTTTCTCCAGAAACTCCTTGTCTCAGTTTTTCTACTTCAAACCTGTTCCTTTCCTTTTCAGAAA
>CAYGWL010000132.1:0-6484 GCA_964353575.1 uncultured Methanosarcinales archaeon
TTGGAGAAGAAGGGCTTTGTCATAATGAAATTTGGAAAGCCAATAAAGTTTCTTGCTGTTCCTCCTGAAGAAGTTCTTGAAAGGGTAAAGAAAGGCATACTTGAAGAAGCAGAAAGACAGACAACCTCTCTTGAAAAGATGAAATCCAGCGAGCTCTTGCAGGAACTCAGCACATTGCACACAAAGGGAATAGACCTAATAGAGCCATTTGAGCTTTCAGGAAGCGTTAAAGGCAGAAAGAATATCAATAATAAGTTAGAGGAGATGGTTAAGAACGCCAAGACCTCTATTATCATAAAGACAACTGCTCAGGGTCTTATAAGAAAAACTGAGTCATTAAAGAATGTTTTGAAGAAAGCAAAGCAGCGCGGAGTTGAAATAAGGATTGTCGCTCCGCTAGTAAAAGAGAACAAGCAAGCACTTAATGATCTTAATGGAATAGCTGAAGTAAGAGATAGCAAGGCAAAGGCAAGGTTTGTTATTATTGACGGAAAAGAGCTTCTTTTCATGGTATTGGATGATACTGAAGTTCACCCATCATACGACCTTGGTGTGTGGGTTAATGCCCCATTCTTTGCATCAGCGCTTCATTCTTTATTCAGCCTGAGCTGGGACACCCTTAAAACAGCTAAGTAAGTTTTGATTAAACACATTCAGAGTTTAATCCTAAAAACATACCGAGAGGTATATCCTTCTTTAATCTCTTTTTTTTAAAATAACCTTTTTATTTCACAAACACATTTATATCTGTTGTATTCTAAATTTACTGAGGTTTTAAATGAAAGTAATTGTGCCAGTTTCGGAAATAAGCACTTCTAATTTATACGAGCCAGGTTTATACGGAATTCTTGGGCCAATGTTCAGTGGAAAGACAGAGGACGCAATAAGACGAGCCAGAAGATATGTTCTTGCTGGAGTGACTGTGCAGGCATTTAAGCACGAAAAGGATAAGAGATACAATCAGATAGAGAACATGGC
Source organism: uncultured Methanosarcinales archaeon (assembly GCA_964353575.1). Classification (GTDB taxonomy): domain Archaea; phylum Nanobdellota; class Nanobdellia; order Woesearchaeales; family CAYGWL01; genus CAYGWL01. Next base: position 979 of record CAYGWL010000132.1, read on the forward strand.
AGGATATGATGGTGGAGTATTTCCAGCTGCGCCTGTTATCAGCGTCGAAGAAATGAAAGAGTGTCTTAACCCGGCTGCGCAGGTAATTATTGTTGATGAAACACAGTTTTATGACTATCAAATCATAGACTTTCTGAGCTCATTAGCAGACGAAGGAAAACTTGTAATCTACACAGCTTTGAATACAAATTTTAAAGGAGAACCATTCAAGTTTGTTGTCAACCCTTCAGATTTAGAGTTATTATCACATAAAACAATAGCAGATTTAATGGCAATATCTGACGGAATAACCTTATTAAATGCTGTGTGCAGGTTCGAGGAAGATGAGGGGATATGCGGAAGACCTGCTACAAGAACGCAGAGATTAAACCCTGATGGGACGCCTGCACATTATGACGAGCCGCAATTTCTTATAGGAAGCGATAGAAACTATCAAGCACGCTGCAGATGGCACCATTTTGTTCCGGGCAAACCAAAGTTTTATATATAAGATTTCTCTTGGTCATTTAAAGAGGTGATACCATGCCAATGGATGTAGCTAGCATGCAAGTTGTTATTCTGGCAATAATCATAGGGACCTTGTTGGCCATAGTTTACAGCCTTAGACTTCTTGTTCTTTTAGAGAGGAGAATTGCAAGGATGGATGAGAACCTGCTGAGGATAACACGCCGCGTAGTAAAGGAAGAGGACGAGATTGAGCACCTGCTCAAGAAGAAATAAACAGCAAGATGCACTTTAAGAAGGTTCTTGGGGATATAAGAGCTGTAAGGATACAGGGCGCAGAAGGCATTGCCCTTGCTTCAGCTGAAGCCATAAAACAGCTTTCAAGGGAAGGAAAGAATTATAGCGAATTGCTTAAGGCAAAAAAACAGTTGCTTGCAACAAGGCCAACAGAGCCCTGCATGCGCAACACGCTTGATTTCATTTTTTATACTTCCTGTAAAAGCAATTTTAGGCAGTCAATAAGCAGCAACGCAGACAATGCCATTAAGCATTTCACAGATGCAAGAGAAAAAATCCAGGAGTTCGGCTCCCGGAAGATATGCAATGGAGACACAATATTCACCCACTGCCATTCATCGACGATTATCAGCATATTGAAAAGGGCAAAGCAGAAAGGAAAAAGATTCAATGTTTTATGCACTGAGACAAGGCCCTTGTTCCAGGGCAGGATAACTGCAAAAGAGCTCGCAAAGCTAAGGATTCCTGTCACGCTTTTCGTGGATTGTGCCAGCAGGCTTGCCCTTAAAAAAGCCAGCTTAATGTTAATTGGTGCGGATGCAATAACCTCTGAGGGAAAGTTCATAAACAAGATAGGTTCTGAGTTATTTGCTGAAATGGCATTCCTTCTTGACAAGCCGGTTTATGTTGCCACTAACTCCTGGAAATTTGATCCCCAAAGCCTTTTTGGCATTGCTCCCAAGCTTGAGCAAAGGCATAAAAAAGAGGTGTGGCCAAACACTCCGAGAGGTGTTGATATAAACAATTTTGCTTTTGAGAAGGTCCATCCAAGGTTGATATCATCCATAATCTCTGAGATGGGCGTGCTCATGCCATCAAACTTTGTTGAAGAAGTCAAGCTCAGAAATCCATGGATGGGCAAAATATAACTTATGTTATATGGATTTTAATTCCTTCTCAAGCTTTACTATGCCTTTTTTTAAACCAGCTATATTCAAGGCATTGTTCTCCTGGTTCATTATCTCCCCGCACTCAGGGCATTTGAACTCAAAATCAGTTGCCTTTTCAAAATCAAGCCTCACGCATTTTGTTGAGCATATGTAGAACTGGCTTTCAGACTCTTTCCTGAGGCGCTCTTTGAGTGCATCAAGCTGCTTCTTTCTTATGCTCTTCAGCAGGGGTTTTATCCTGCCTGGCTTTAATGTCCAGTAGTAGATATACCATCCTTTTTTCTTGTCCTTGCGCCTTGTGAAGGACACAAGATTTGCATCATAAAGCCTGTAGAGCATGTTTCTTGCCTGGTTTACCTCCTTGCCTATCCTCTCAGCAACCTTGAACTCAGAAACATCCTTTCTCTTGTAGAGAGCCCTGACTAAAGGCACAACATCCTCGCCTGCCACTTCAGCAGTGACCTCTTCCACTATCTTGTTTGTTATTTTCATCTTCTCCAATATCCCTTACAGAATGCATAAACCTTGCGTTTATGTTACGCATTATAAGTAAAAATAGTATATAAACCTTGTTATTTCAAGCACAATTTAAGCCAAAAGAGCCATAAAAGTGAGCCCTTTCTGGCTCGCAAGCTCCTTTGAAACAGCAAGTCCTTTGCCTGTGTCCTTTAAATCATCCGGCTTTATGAAACACCATTCGTTCCTGAAGCGCACCCCAATCCAGGGCTCTGCGCCAAAGCTCTTAGCAAAGCTCACAAGGTCATTTACCCCTTCCTTTGTTAAATACTTTGTTTTAGTGGTCTTCTTGCACTCAATAGCAAGGCTCCTGCCTCCCTTGCCTGCTATGATATCCGGGCTTGGATAGTGTGAAGAGCCGCTTCCAGCTACCCTGCAGGCGCTCCAGCCAGCAGCCCACAGCTTATGAATGAGCTCCCTTTCAGCATTTATACCAATGGATTTTCTGCTCATACAACAATCTTAAAACTGCTTGAATAAATACTTTTTGTTTTTTAAAAAAGACGTGTTACAGCCCCATTTCAGGCAAAAAAGACCAAAAAAGCAAAGATTTAAATATTTGAGCCATTTATAACCTTTTTATGGTAAAAAGACTACTGCCTTTAGCTGCTATGGAGAAAATAATGCGAAAGGCAGGTGCTGAGCGCGTTTCGGACAAGGCAAAGACAGCTTTGAAATCTGTTATGGAAGAGATAGCCAATGACATTGCTATTGAGGCAGTCAAGCTTGCAAACCATACAGGAAGAAAGACTGTTAAGGCATCAGACATAGAGCTTGCTGCTAAGAGATAATTTGTTAAATTATTTCTATATTATCTGAATAGATTCCAAGATGAAAATTCTGATTTTGAGAGTGTGGACACAAGTGATGGTTTTTGTGAGCACATGTATTTATTAACCCTTCGTGAAAAAAGCACGACGCAATTTATCAATAACTGATCCGGATTGTGGTTTGTAACCAAACATGTCAAGAGTGCCCTCATACATTGTTTTGTCTGTAAAGAACATAAACCCATTATCCAATTCCAACCATCCTACCGTGTTTTTTGCATCCTCAAAGCCCTCAAGGGTGTATCTTAATCTGCATGCCTTTTTAAGTCCAAGTTCTCCTTCGCCTTGGGATAGTTGTCTAATTAGTTGCTCCACTTCAATTTCTGTTCCTTGCTGAGCTAAGAAATATACTTGTCTGCCCTTACTTAAATCAACTGTTCCTGTAACAACAGATCCCGCTTTCACATAATTGTAAATTTTTGCCAAAGCTCTTTGGACTTCACCATGTTCGAATTCTGCTGCACTCATATAGTCCCAGGTCCACACCTTTACCACCAAATCTTCAGCTTCTGTGCTTAATCCGCTGCCTCCCATTCCAAAAGAAAAGGGATTTGTAACACCTGTAGGTTGCCTCAATCTTTGTATTAACCGTGTTTTTTTCATTTTTTCCACCCTAAGTATTGTTTAATTATATTGACTATCTGCTAGAAATTTATTCCTCTATTTAAGTCTTCCCATTTTTAACTACTCATAAGTAAGAATGTTTAGTTTTGGACTATTCAATTGGCATAAATTAAAGCCTTATTCTCATCAAGTCATAGGCAGAAACAACATTGTCAAATACGCTCCTTGCATCCTCTTCTATTTCCTGCGTGTTCTTGTATCTTTGAGAAAAATGAGTTAGCACAAGCTTCTGGCATCCTGCCTTATTTGCAATCAGACCAGCCTGCTTTGCAGTCAGGTGCTTGTATTCATGCGCCTTTTCTTCAAGGTCAGATGCATATGTTGCCTCGCAAATCAGCAGGTCAGCGTCTTTTGCTAATTGGATGCATTCATCGCATAGAACAGTGTCTGCTATAAAGCTTATCTTCTTGCCATTGACAACATACGTGACATCCTCTGGTTTTATTGTTGCATCCTTCCACTTTACGCTTTTGCCTTGCTGGAGCTTTCCAAGCAATGGACCTTCTTTCATCCCAAGCTTCTTTATCTTGTCAAGCATTATCCTCAATCTGTCTTTCTCAACAAGATTGTAGCCAAGGCAAGGCAATCCGTGCTTTAGCTGAAAGGATTCTAAATAGAAATCATTGTTCTCAAGGAACCTTCCGCTGCTTATCTCTTCAACACCCATGTTTAATGTGTTTTCAGGAATAAATGCCTTATTCATATTGTCAAAATGCTCCTTTGTGCCTTTTGGTCCGTAAATCATGAGTTTCTTGTCGTATTCACCATTTGCCATGGTCTGTATCAATCCAGGCAAGCCAAGAACATGGTCGCCATGCCAATGGCTTATTAGTATAATGCTTACCTTGCTCGGCTTTATTCCAGCAATCTTCATCTGCCTCTGGGTTCCTTCTCCGCAGTCAATGAGTATTCCTTCAGTCTTATAAGTAATCAAAACAGCAGAATGATTCCTCTCCTTTGTTGGCACCATAGCTGAAGTGCCCAAAAATATTATTTCCATAAGAAAATCAAGAGTTTTGGTTATTATTTAAAATTATCGTAATTGAGCAGATCTCATAATATTTATATATAAAATTTCATTCCTTGGTTGCATGCTTGAGGGACTGGTAAGGGATTTGTCAAACCAACGCAAAGGAAGGAATAAAACACTACACACATTTCTCTCTCTGGATGAATTAGGCGGGCTCCTTGAAGTGCTGAAAGATTGCACACTGAGTGATGCTAAATATAGGGCAATTACAAATTTCGCTCCCCGATCAAGAAAAGATAGGAGACTGCGCAACTATGATTATCTTGTTAAAGGAAATGAAAAAGGTTTCTTGTTAATGAGATTGAATACCTTAATAGAATCACAACCATTTGAAGAGGCCCACTACCGCACTGTTAACATACAACATGAAGTTTACACAGGAGAAAATGATGAGCGCCACTATTTGGATGTGTACAAGCACATAAGCAGCGAACCATGGTGGCTAAAGATTATGTCAATTGAATACACAACAGTGCCTGGCTGAAAAAGTGCGTTATCTTTGAAACTTTACTTCACATCTCCGAAAAGCTTTTAAACAAAACACTGCTCTTTGTTTTGTTATGGCCAAAGAAGTTGTCAATGCAACCTTCACTGATGAACGCGTAATTACAGAGGACTCTGACCTGGCCAGGGAACTTTACAACAAGAGCAGATACGGTGCAATGACCAAGGACAACAAAGTGCAGTTATCCTTTATAGAAGCGTTGTATCTTCTAGAAAAGGAGAGAGTTATTATTCTTGACGGAAAAAACAAAAAGATTCCTGCTGATAAATTCATAAAAAAGGCAACAAAGCTCGAGCCCAACTTCTGGGTCAGATATTGTGTGTTTAAAGATATGAGAGACAGAGGATATATTGTCAAAACCGCCCTCAAA
>CAYGWL010000133.1:0-16192 GCA_964353575.1 uncultured Methanosarcinales archaeon
TGGGGGAGAGAAAATAAGTTCAGTGTGTCAGAAATCGCTTTGCGATTTCTGAGCATGCTCAGGAATCCTTGATTCCTGACAAAGCTGAACCGCGGCAGCTTCGTGGAACCATGTCAAAGCTTAGTTGAGCCTTAACGTATCTCACAAAAACCCAAAAATATTTAAGCAAATCCGAATTTCAGTGTACAAACAGGGGTGAAACAGTGCAGATTAAGGATTTAAAGCCAAGGATGGGCGATGTTGATATTGTTGTAGATGTAACTGAGATAAGCGATGCCAAGGAGTTCTCAAAGTTCGGAAAGCCGGGCAGAGTTGCTACTGCTAGTGCCAGGGATGAAACAGGAAGCATAAAGCTCAGCTTATGGAACGAGCAGATAGACCAGGTCAGCGTTGGAGACAAGGTTCACATAAAGAACGGCTATGTCAATGAATGGCAGGGCGAGATGCAGCTGACCAGCGGAAGGCTCGGCTCCATTGAGATTGTTGGTGAAGGAAAGAAGCCTGAAAAGGGAAAGAAAGAAGAATCAAAAAAAGAAAAGCCAAAAAAGGGAAAAACTCCTGCAAAAAAGGAGCCTGAGAAGGAAGAAGAGAAAAAGGAAGATGAATGGATTACGCCTGAGGAAAGGGAAGAGGATTTTGACGAAGACTCAGAAGAAGATGTAGATGTTGACGAAGAGGACATATCCTAAGCGAAAGGATTATAAATAATCAAAAATTGACACTTTCTGCTGGGAACGTAGCTCAGCCTGGGACCTTTAAAGGCAGGTAAGAGCACTACGCTGAAGCCGTAGGTGTCAGGGGTTCAAATAGCTGGTGACAAAGAAGGCATCAGCTTGGATGTCCCCTCGTTCCCATTTCTGTTTTTATGTTTAAGAAATAGAAAACTTAATTAATGTATTGAAATAAGTTCTTTTTGATGGCTAAGGGAATAGGTAAAGAAAACAACAAAGAAAATAAGCAGGAAAAAGACAGCATAATCGTGTTCTGCGCCCATTCTGATGACCAGATATTTGGTGTTGGTGGCACAATAGCAAGGTACTCCAAAGAAGGTGCTGATATACATACTGTTATTGTTTATTACGGGGAGGGTTCCCATCCCTGGCTCAAGCAAAAGGAAACTGTCAAGATGCGGGTAAAGGAAGCTCAGAAGGCAGATAAGATAATTGGTGGTGCTGGTGTTGTTTTTTTAGGTCTTAAAGAGACATCAAAAGACAGTGAGAAAATGATAAGAAAAATCATTCGTGACATAAATCCTACAAAAATATTTACCCATGCTGCTGATGACCCGCATCCAGAGCACAGGGCTGTGCTTAACATGGTGCTTGATTCAATTGACAAGCGCATGACTACAGAGGTTTATTCATTTGACATATGGAATCCACTGGATTTCAGGAAAAGGGAAAATCCGAAGATGTATGTTGACATAACGCAAACCTTTAAAACAAAGCTTGAAGCCCTTGAGTGTTTCCATAGCCAGTGGCTTTCAAAGCTTGCGCTTATGTGGTGGGTTTATGCAAGCGCAATAACCTATGGCTTGAAGAACAAGAGCAGGTATGCTGAGAAGTTTTACAAGGTAAGGTGAACCATGAAAAGGATACTTATAGCTTCAGACACTTTGTTGCCCAGGTGGGATGGTGTCTCAAGCTCTTTGAATGAGATTATACCACGGCTCTCAAAGCATTATAAGGTAAGCGTTCTTGCTCCAAGATTTGATGGTGATTTCAAGGGCTATGAAGGCGTTAGGATAATAAGGTTTCCCCTCCTAAAAAGAATAAAGCTTGCTGACACCTTTCCATGCAAGCCCAGCTTCAGGACTGTTATGGATGAAGTTGGAAAGTGCGACTTGGTGTGGGCTCAGGACATTGCTCCTGTGGCTGTTCTTTCAATAATTGCTGCTAAAATAAAGAAAAAACCATGCGTGGCTTATGTCCACTCTTTGGAATGGGAGCTCTACACAAAAGCCATATCAGCCAAGGGATTGAAAGCATGGTTTATATCAAATGTAATGAAGCTTATTGATAAGGTCATGTATAACATGTGCAACCTGCTGCTGGTTCCTTCACTTGAGATTGGCGAGATACTTGGCTGGAGGGGCATTAAGACAGCGAAAAGGATTGTTCATCTTGGAACAGACCCCCAAAGGTTTAAGCCTCCACTTAATAAGGACTCAGCAAAAAAAGCTCTTGGCTTAAGCCCTAAGGCTTTTGTTATTGGATATGCAGGAAGAGTTGGCGTTGAGAAGGATTTGGTGACTCTTCTGAGAGCCTTTTTCAGGGTGCATAGAAAGCATTCTGAAACTGTTTTGTTGATAGCAGGAGGCGGCAGTGAGATCATCCAGCCCTTTGTCAACTCAAGGGATGATGTGCATGTTTTCGGGAAAACAGACCACATAGAAAAATACTTCCAGGCAATGGATGTCTATGTTTTACCATCATTGACAGAAACATCTTCCTTGTCAACCATTGAAGCCATGTCTTGTGGCTTAGCAGTTGTTTCAACGCCTGTTGGCTTTGTGAAGGATTACATAAAGGAGGGCTATGACGGAATGTTTTTTCCAAAAGGCAATCCTCTTGCACTCTCAAGAAAGCTTGAAAAGCTGATAACAGATCCTGTTCTCAGGAAGAGCATGGGCTTCAATGCAAGGAAAACAGTGCTGCAGAAGTTCTCATGGGACAAGACAGTTAATGAAATAAAAGAGGTTTTTAATGCCTTCCTGTAAAATAAGCAGAGTATAAGAGATAAGAAATTCTAAAAGGAAATTAGATTAACTAAGAAACTTAAAACGAGGAACTTTTTTATGCTTAACAATTACAGAGCCAAGAAATATTGACTTTGGTCTTGCCCACAACGCATTTTTACCAAATTCTTTTGAATCATAAAGTGCTCTGTAGATAACTAATTCTTGTAATGTTTCGCTGTGCCTTGCTATCCCAATAACTTCATAAAATTTCCCTTTGTAATGTTGGTATTTTCCAAGTTTTACTTTTTGCATTTTAGATTTTAAGACTCACAACATTGCTTATTCCGTGCTCGTCCATTGACACGCCGTAAAGGGTTGATGCGTCTGATATCATTGCATCATTGTGCGATATCATTATGTATTGCGCCTTTTCTGAATACTTTCTTATTATGCCTGAGAGTTTTTCAGAGTTTCTCTTGTCAAGGGCAGCATCAACCTCGTCCAAAATGTAGAAGTGCGCTGGCTCGTGCTCCTGTATTGCGAATATGAATGCCAGTGCTGTTAAGGTTTTCTCTCCTCCTGAGAGGCTTCTTATGTCAAGGAATTTGTTTCCGGTAATCTTAACAGATATCCTAACTCCTGCCTCAAAGGGGTTATCAGGGTTTTCAATTATGAGCCTTGCCTGTCCTTTCGGTGACAAGCTGGCAAATATCTGCATGAAGTGCTCTGTAATTACATTGAATGTGTTCATAAATAGGTCTTTCTTCTTTGTCTCAATCTCATTCATCATGGACATGACATCTTCTTTTTCTTTCACAAGCGTTTCTTTTTTTGAGAGCAGGCTGTTGTATTGCTCTTCAACCCTGTCGTATATTTCCAGTGCCTTTAGGTTTACACTACCTATTCTTGCAAGTGATTCCTCAAAATGGGCAATGTCTTTTCTTATGTTTTCGATACTTGTTTTTTCAAGCAGCTTTACATCAGTGAACTGTTCAAATTCCTTTTTAAGCCCTGCAAACTCTGAGTTGGCTTCAGCTCTTTTAAGCGAGATGCTGTTGAGCTTGTAATCTGTGTTCCTTGTCTGCTCTTCTTTGGTTGCTATGTCAATGTTAATCTTCTGCATCTCGTCATTGACCTTGTCCCGCTTTGCAAAAAGGCTTTTGTAGTGCGAGTAGAACTGGGTTGCCTTTTGTTCAGCTGTTTTAACCAGTTCTTGCTGTGACTCTATTTCCTTCTTCAGCTTTTCGTTCTCCTGCTTGAAGTCCTGCTCGTCCTTGTCAACCTGCTTCAGTGTCTGTTTTATCTCCTGTTTCTCCTTGAGCAAAACATCATTTATTTGTAAATCTGTGTTTCTTTTTTCATTATCCATGAGCATGGACTGCTGCGTGAGTTCTGCCTTCTTCTGCTCAAATGCATTGAGCTCAGCCAGAATCCTTGGGTCAGAGAGCTCTGATATCTTCTCCCTGAGCTTCTGCTTCTTTGACTTTATTTCCGTTAGCTCCTTTGTCCATTCAAGGATGTCTGACTCAATCCTGCCAAGGTTTTCATCCAGGTTCTTAAGCTGCTCATTAAGTTCTTTCTTCTGCTGGTTCGAGGCATCAAGGTCTTGTGTCTCCAAGTGCAATGAGTGCTCTGTCTTTATTATGTCTCCCTCGAGCTTTGAGCGCTCCTGTTTCATGCTTTCAATCATGCCCTCGTTTTTCTCCCTTTCCTTTGCCAGGGATTTTACCAGCTCGTCCAGTTCATTGACCCTTTTCTCAGCATCTTCCAATTCCTTAAGTGCTATATCTTCTCTGAAGCCGCCTTTCCTTCTGGTCCTGTAACCTCCGTGCATTGCGCCGCTTGTCTCTGCCAGGTCTCCCTCCAGTGTAACCATTCTTGAGCTTCCTATGCCTATTTTCCTTGCTTCTTCCAGATTGTCAACCACAAAGGTGTTTCCGAAAACATGCGAGAATGCCTTTTCAAACTTCTTGTCAAAGCTCACAAGTTTTACTGCCAAGATCATGTTGTGTTTTTTTGCAAACTCCTCCATGTCTTCATCAACCATTCTCGGCCTTATTTTGTTGAGCGGAAAAAAAGTAGCAACTCCTAGTTTTTTGCTTTTCAGGTATTCTATGCACTTGGCCGCAACCTGGTCAGTATCAACAATCACGCTGCTAAGCCTTGGTCCTGCTGCAACTTCCATTGCAAGAGAATATTTTTCCTTAACGCTTCCAAGGTCAGAAATTGTCCCGTAAATCCCCTTAAACTCTTCTTTTTTTCCCAGAATCGCTTTAACAGCTGTGTTTGCTGATATCTGCTCTTTGATGCTTATTTCCTTAGCCTTTATCTTGAGCAGCTCTGACTGGGCATTATCAAGCTTTTGTCTTGCGTCCTTTATTCTCTTTGCAAAGTCAGAGTCCTTGTTAAGCAGCTTTTCCACCTCTGAAACTATTTTTTTGAAATTGTTTTTCTTCTCCTTAAGCTGCGTAACCTGTTCTTTGCTCTCTGTCTCTATTGAGGAAACCTTTTTTATGATTTCATCAATGCTGCTTATCCTTATTTCAAGCCTGTCCTTCTCCCTCAAGAGCTCCTGCTTTTTTGTAACCATGTCCTGGAGCTTTGTCTGCTTATCCTCAAAGGACTTCTCAATCTTCTCAACATCTGACTCAAGGGAGATTATGCTGTCAACCTGGTCCTTTTTCCTGAGCTTTTCTATGCTCTTGTCCAGTTCATTTTTTTCTGAAAGAATGCCTTTTTGCTTCTTTTCTATGTCTGATTTCTTTGCTTCAAGCTCCTTTACCTTTTTGTCTATATCCAATGAGTCTTCTTTGAGCTGCTGCCTTCTCTGCTCTAATCTGCTTAGCTCTGAAGTGCAGGTGTTAGTTCTGTTCTTCTTGTTTGCAAGCTCAATCTTTAAGCCCTCTATATCCTTGTGCAGCCTTACCTGCTCTTTCTCGCCCTTCTCCTCTATTTCTTCGGCAATCTCCTTTATTAGTTTGTTTTTATTTCCTAAATCATTCCTAAGATTTGTTACATCATCTTTTAATTTCACTATCAATTCATTCTGCTCCTTCTCAGAGCTTTCTATGCTCGAAAGCTGCCTCTCTTTGTAATTTATCTTTATGCTGAGCTCTGTTGCCTTGTTCTGCTTTATCCTGTCGCTGAGCTCCTTATACTTCAATGCCTGGTCCCTGTCAACCTTGAGCTCGTCAAGGTGTGTTTTTCTCTCTGTTAGGAGTATTTCTGCCTCTTTCAGCTTCTCCCCTACCTTATCAAGCTCGCTTATTGCCTTCAGCTTCTTGTCCTCGTAAATGGATATGCCTGCTATCTCTTCTACTATCTGCCTTCTTTCTATTGAGGACATCTCAACAAAGCGTATTATATCTCCCTGCAGGATTACATTATAGCCTTCTGGGTCAACTTTTGCAACTGAAAGCATGTCAACTATCTCCTGCCTTGTGTGCCTCTTGTCATTAATCCTGTAAGTGCTCTGCCCTGCCTGGTTGACAATCCTTGATATCTTCACCAATGGCGTCTCAAGTGGGAATGTTTTCTGCGCATTGTCAAAGAATATGCTCACCTCGCCCTTATTCGCTGGTTTCTTTGTCTTCCCTCCATTATAGATGAGGTTTGCGGCTTTTTCAGCCCTCAGGCTCTTTGAGCTCGCCCTTCCGAGAACAAAGCACAAGGCATCAAGTATGTTTGACTTTCCAGAGCCATTGGGTCCAAGCACTACATTAAAACCTTCATTAAAAATCAGCTCTGTCCTCTTTCCAAAGGACTTGAAGCCGTTCAGCACAATCTTGTTTATCCTTGTCATATTCTATCCTGCCGCTTTTTCATGTTTCCGGATGAGATGCCGATATTTAAGCTTTTTTGTATGTATGTCCATGTAATGGGTGACAACGGCTTTGCATATAAATAGGAAATTGCGCATTTATTAAGGCATTTTGCACATAAATTAAGATATAGTAAATAAACAGTGATTTTTTATTATTTTTCTTCTTTATGTTTATCTTGTATGTGGTCTTCTAATGACTTCACATGCTTATGGCAATAGGGACATCTGCCTTCTGTTGCATGCTCAACAAACTTGACTGGGTTGTGCCATTCTCTTTTTGAGTTAACCATGCTGGCTAATAACACCATTAACTATTTAAATATATCTTGTCTATTGTAGCGCCATTTTACTTGATGGTTCAAAAACAGGTTATTAATGTTTATAAATTTTTGCTTGCAGGTGAGTATAGCATCTAAAAAAACAAAGCTTTTTATATTGAAAAATAAACTTTTTCTTTGCCATGGAGCTTTTGAAAGAGGTCTTGAGAGAAATACAACCTTCAGAAAATGAAGAGAAGATTGTTTTAGGAAAAATAAGTGATTTTCTCACTAAACTGAATAAAAATCTAAAAGGTGCAAAGGCAATCTTGGGTGGCTCTGGTGCAAAGGGAACCTGGCTCTCCGAGCCTGCTGACGCTGACGTATTTGTGCAGTTTGATTACAAAGCTTATGAAAAAAAGGATTTATCAGATATTTTGGAGAATGTCCTGAAAAAGAAATTCAAAAATATCAAACGACTTAATGGAAGCAGGGACTATTTTCAAATAAAATTCAGGGATTTTGTTTTTGAGGTAATACCCATACTGAAAATAGAAAAAGCAAGCCAAGCAAAGAACATAACAGATGTTTCTCCCTTGCACTCGCAGTGGGTTTTGAAGAATAGCGACAAGAATATTAGGAATGAAATAAGATTAACAAAGGCATTCTGCAAGGCACAGAACTGCTATGGAGCTGAGAGCTACATAATGGGCTTTTCAGGCTATGTTTGCGAGATATTGACAATAAACTATGGCTCTTTCCTCAATCTCCTGAAGAACGCTGTCAAATGGAAACACAGAGAGGTTATTGATATTAAAAATTATTACAAAAACAGAGACGCTCTTAAGGAAATAAACATATCCAAGATACAGAGCCCTTTGATAGTCATAGACCCTGTTCAGCAAGACAGGAATGCTGCATCTGCCCTGAGCATAGAAAAATTTGAATTATTCAAGAATGTTGCTGGAAATTTCCTGAAAAATCCTTCAAGGGATTTCTTTTTCAAAAAGGAACTAAGCTTAAAGGATTTGGAGCAAAGGGCGAAAAACAGGAAATTGATATTACTGGAAATAACTCCGAAAAAAGGCAAGAAGGATGTTGTTGGCTGCGAGCTATTGAAGGCTTTTGAGCACTTCAAAAAGCATTTCAAGCTTTATGACTTCAGGCTTTACCACGCTGGCTGGGACTGGGATGAGAAGGCAAGCTTCTGGTTCATACTGGATAAAAAGATTCTAAGCCCTTACAAGGTCCATACTGGTCCTCCTTTGAAAGAAAAGAAGCACGTTGGCAATTTCAGGAAAAAGTACAAAAACGCATTTATAAAAAACAATCGGCTATTTGTCCAGCTTAAGAGGGACTTCAGGAATCCAGAGGAGTTAATCAGGAATATGACAAAAAATGACAAATATTTAAAGGAAAAACTTAAAGGCATGAGGATTAAGTGAAAAATGAAAATCGTTAGTGCTTGTTTGGCGGGGATAAACTGCAGGTGGGATGGAAAAAATAAACTAAATCAACGCATCTTGAAACTAGTTAAACAAGGAAAAGCCACTCCTGTTTGCCCAGAGCAGTTGGGAGGGCTAACAACGCCGAGGGAGCCTGCTGAGTGCTTTGGAGGAACTGGGGTTGATGTTTTGAATGGCAAAGCCAGGGTCATAACAAAAGAGAGTAAGGATGTTACTGATAACTTTATTAAAGGCGCACAAGAAACTTTAAGAATTGCAAAATCAGTTAATGCAAAAGAAGCCATACTGAAAAGCAAGAGTCCTTCCTGTGGTTCTGGACAAACCTATGACGGAAGCTTCACAAAGACCTTTGTTGAAGGTGATGGCGTTACTGCTGCTCTCTTAAAAAAGCACGGTATAAAGGTTTCACATGAAATCCTGTAGGATGTTTTATGTTTTGATGGGAAAATATCAAAGATGAGAATTGCACAACAGCTTGAATTCAGGAGGCAGATAATGCACTTGGCTGTTGGACTGGCATTTGTTATTTTAATTTATTTTAACATAATTAATGTTTATGTTGTTTTTTTTATACTGATTCTTGGTTTAATGCTTTCGCTTCTCAGCAGAAAAATAAAAATTCTTTTTATTTATGACCTGCTCAAGAACTTTGAGAGGCCTCATCAAATAAAGAGCTTTCCAGGAAAGGGTCCTCTTTTCATGGTTTTAGGAATATTTTTGTCCCTCTTATTCTTTCACAAGGATGTTGCCATGGCTTCAATCATGATACTTGCATTAGGAGACTCTTTGGGCCATATCGTAGGAAGATACTACGGTAGGATAAAGCACCCTATGAGCAGTGTGAAGATGTTAGAAGGAAGTATTCTTGGAACAATTGCTGCCTTTCTTGGCGCATTACTCTTTGTTAGCGCCTTTGAAGCCTTCTGGGCATCCTTAATAGCAATGGTATTTGAGGCAGCTGATATGAGTGCAAAGAAGCATATTCTTGATGACAATCTTGTTATACCCTTGCTTTCAGGAGCAGTTATATCACTTATAAGGCTTATATGACATAGACCTTGTGATTGTGTATCACTATTTTGACTTGTTCCTGTGTTGTCTTTTTTGCATTTTCAACTTTCACGCTCTGGTATGTTTCTGGGTGTATGATTTCTAAATGCGGATAGGTTTTTGAAACACTTACTTCATAAACCTTAAGAAGTTCTGGTTTTGTTTTTGAATACTTAATGATTACCTTTTTGTCGCTCACAATGTCAATGCCTGTTATTTTCTTAGCACCGCCCTTAATTCTTATTATTTTGCCACCGAAACTCACAATGTCCCCTCTTCCGAATTCAGAAGGCCTGAAGAGAACACTTAGTCTGTAAAGCTCCTTCCCTGAGTGCTTGTCCCTTGAGTGCAGCCTCGGGTTTATCTTGAGCTCTCCTCCAAATATCTGCTGAAGCCTTTTTCCGAGCTTTTGCGCAAACTTGTTTGATGTCAGGTAAAAATCAATTCCTCCCTCAACCTTCAATTCTTCATTTATGAAAACGCCCGGCTCCTTTTCAACCTCATTTTCTATAAAATTAAATATTTCATCTCTTGGTCCCCTTAGCTGAAGTATTGCCTCAAAGTACTGCCCTTTCTTGGAGCAGTCCTGGCACTGCTTCTTAACAAGGCTTATTGGAAGAGAAAGGCTTTGTTGAGTGCTTTGTTTTCCGTAAGAAGCATCTACTGTTATTATTATTTCTTTATTAATTTCTTTATTATCTAAGTCATAATCAATGTTATCTATTTTTAGTTTATCATCAAAGGTTATATTTTCTTTTATTAAATCATTTATTCTGTCCTTAATCCATTTGTTCCTGTAGAGATGCCTTCCGCAGCCACGGCAGGTTATTAGACTTATCTTTTTGTAGTTCTTTATCAAAGGTTTTTCTTCAAGGTAGCACCTTTCACAATACTTTTCCCTGCTCTCTTTCCCGCACTTCACGCATTTCATATTCTTAATCAACCTCTCTTGGTTTATAAAGTTTATTGAAAAACCGATACCTTTTTATTTGGCTGATTAACCCTTTACCAAGATGAATCTCAAGGATGTTAAAAAGTTGTGTAGGAGGGTGTGGCATTTCATCTGGGAGGACAACAGCATATGGAGCTGGATTGTCAACATAATCCTTGCTTTCATTCTCATAAAATTCATTGTTTATCCTGCTCTGGGGTTTTTTATCGGGACAACTCATCCTGTTGTTGCTGTTATCTCACCCAGCATGGAGCATAATGAGGGCTTTGACAGCTGGTGGAGTCATAACTCTGATTACTATTCTGAGTATGGCATCACAAAAGATGATTTTCAAAACTTCGTATTGAGGAACGGCTTTAACAGAGGCGACATAATAATCCTTAGGGGAGCGAAGCCTGAGACCATAAAGCCAGGTGATGTTATTGTTTTCAAAAGCTCAAGGCCTGACCCCATAATCCACAGGGTTATAAAGGCGTGGAAGGAGGGAAACAGCTATTTTTTCAGGACGAAAGGCGACAATAATGCTGAGTCCATCAGCACATTTGACCTTGATGAAACAAGGATAAGCAAAAGCCAGGTAATTGGCAAGGCTTTGGTGAAGATTCCTGTGCTGGGCTATGTCAAGATTTTGTTTGTTGAGCGTGTGTGCCCATTGCCTCTCATAAAGCAGTCAGGGCAGTTGCTGGGCATTTGCTCCAGTTAGCTGTTTCAATAATTGTTAAGGTGGTGTGAATATGTTTTGTCCACGATGCGGAACTATACTTAAGGTAAAGAAGCTGGGTAAGAGGAATGTCATGTTCTGCAGGTGCGGCTATGTTCTGAAGGATTTGAATGCTAAAACTAAGATAACCGAGCAGATTGTTAAGCATGAGGAGCGCCTGGGTATTGCTGAAAAAGGCACAAGCCACTTGCCTAAAACCATTATGCTCTGCCCAAAGTGCAGTCACAACTCTGCATACTTCTGGACTTTGCAGACAAGGGGCGCTGATGAAGCAGAGACAAAGTTCTTTAAGTGCGAGAAATGCGGTCATACCTGGCGGGAGTATGATTAGGCCTTTTTCTTTTTTGTTGTGTCTTTTACAATTTTTTTAGGCTTGTCTTTTTCCACTGCTTTCTCAACTTTCTCAACATCCACTACTTCCTCTTCTTCTGAGAAGAACTTATTTATTCCTCCAAAAAACCTTTTTAGAGCAGAGGGCTTTTCCTTCTTCTCATCCTTTTCCTTGAAGAATTCCTCCAAGTCAATGGTTTCTTCCTCTGACTCTTCTTCTCCTCCTTTCCAGAAGATTATGAAAAGCAGTATTATTACTATGAGCGCAACTGCCACACTCAGTATTATGTGCCCGAAAATGAAGTCTTTAACTTTTGAAAGCATTCCTGGCTTTTTGGTGTAGGCAGCTACCTTTTCAGGATTGCATTTTTCCTTTTCCCCGAGATAGCAATGGCACTCCTGGTCTTCCTCGCTGTAGTAGCAGCCATACCATGTCTGGTTCTCACTGGGCTGGCATTCGAAAGCAAGTATGCACTCCTTTTGTTTTTCATCGTAGAACGTTATGTTTGTTATATTCGCGGTAATGGCTGCTGTTGGCGCCTTCAGGTTGGAGAATATGAAGTATCCTACACCAGCTATGACTATAAGCAGCAGTGCTATGAACAGGTATTTTACAAATGCTGGCCTTTCCTTTGGCTCTTTTCTCTCCTCTTTCTCTTCCTCCTTCTCCTCTTCTTCCTTTATTAGTTCCTCTACCTTTTCTGCTGGCTCCTCTGCCTCTTCTTTGAAGAAATCAGAAATCTTTGAGAACAGCTTGCTTATAACGCCTGGCTTTCCTTTCTCCTTTTCTTCGCTTGGCTCGTCTAATTTTATGGCAAAGTCGCCGAACTCAGGGAGCTTTTTTGATTTTATTTTTTTTATGTCTGCCTTAAGGCTGTCAATCTCTTCTTCAAGCCCGCTCATCCTTGCTGACATGTCAGCCTGGGTTACTATGTTCTGCGTTATGTAGCTCATGTCCTCTTTCAATGACTTGAGTTCTTTTTCTGCTGTTGGCTTTTCTCTCAGCTTTTTTATTTCTTTTAACGATTCTTCTATCTCGTTTATCTTTTGTTTTGTCACAAGCTTTTCTTCCAATGCCCTGACTTGGTTGTTCAGTTTTCTCAGCAGGTCTCCAAGATTCTTTAAGCTGTTTTCAAATTGTTTTGCTGACACTCCTGCATTCTTTGCTTCCTGGGCTTCTCTCCTTGCTTCCTCAATTTCTTTCTGGTTTGCTGCAATAGCGTCCTTTATGTCCCTGGCGTTTTTGAGGAATTCCTTCCAGCTTACAAAGCTCTTTTCAAGTTGCTCAAGAGAGCTTCCAATTTCTGACAGCTCTTCTACATCATCCTTTAGCTGTTCCAGTTTTTTTACATGCTGCTTCAGCTCTGAGAGTTTGTCATCAAGATTCTCTATATCTTTTCTAAACTCGGACCTGTCTTGTTCTATCTCTTTCCTAAGCTCAGATCTGCCTTGTTCTCTCTCTTTCCTGAACTCAGCCCTATCTTGTTCTATCTCTTTTCTGAAGTCATTCCTTTCAATTGCCCTGCTTTTAAGGTTCTCAATATCTCGCTTGAGTGTGCTTATTGTCTTTATGTCTTTTTCAAAATCTTCCCTTCTCCTGAGCTCGTTCTTCAATGCCTCCAGTCTTGTCAGGAATTCTTCCTTGTGCATCTCCAGCAGCTTTCTGTCTGCAAATACCTGCTCCATTTGCTCGAGCTTGCTGCCAAGGACTTTAACAAAGCTGTAGAATTCCTCTTTTGTTGCTAAGGCATCGCTTTTTTTTGAAAGGTTTTCTATTTCAAAGAACTGCTTGTTTATGTTTCTCTTGATATTATTTATGTCTGCCTTAACCTTTGAGAATGAGGCTTTTACATTCTCCTCAAGTCTTTTAATATCATGTATGCTGACCACCCCTGAGTTATGATGCTCCAGTAGATTACGAATATATAAACTTTTCGGTAGTAATCTATCTATATGGCTGAATGTCTTGTTTTTGTTTTAGATTATTAGAAGTGGGGGTGATATGATTTGGATAAAAGTAGATTTGGCTTAAGAAAGCATCAGCACTATTAAAATCATGAGCTACCTCCTTATTTTACAACTTTTTTCAAGGGCTTCTATTCCTGGAAGCTTACTTCCTGACAAAGCCTCCAAAAATGCTCCTCCGCCAGTGGAAATGAATGACATCTTGTCCGCTAATCCTGTCTTCCTTAGCGATGCTTCTGTGTCCCCTCCGCCTATTATTGTCTCTGCCTTTGATTTTGAAAGCAATTCTGCTATTTCTTTTGTTCCTTTGCTGAATCTGTCCCATTCAAAAACACCTATTGCGCCTGCCCAAACAATGGTTTTGGCTTGCTTGAGCACTTTCCTGTAATCATCAATGGTTTTTTCACCGATATCCAGGATTATGCCTTCTCCAACATTACTTATATCAACATTTTTGGCAGAGGCATCCTGGCTAAAGTCATTGCCAACAACAACATCAGCAG
This sequence comes from uncultured Methanosarcinales archaeon, assembly GCA_964353575.1. Lineage (GTDB taxonomy): Archaea > Nanobdellota > Nanobdellia > Woesearchaeales > CAYGWL01 > CAYGWL01. The sequence continues at coordinate 13,748 of CAYGWL010000133.1, forward strand.
GAAGCATTATTTTGTTTTTGATTTTTTTGTTATTAATCAATTTACCGGCTTGCTCCAAACTCTCTTGGTCATATTTTGACTTGCCTATATCAACTCCTGATGCTTTAAGGAAGGTGTTTGCAATAACCCCTGCCAGGAGAATCTTGTCCGCCTTAGTGACGAGATTGTTGATTACCTTTACCTTGTCTTCCTTGACTCCGCCGATGAGTATCACGAATGGCTTTTTCGGGTTTTTTGTTATTTGGCTAATGAATTTCATCTCTTTTTCAAGCAGCAGTCCTGCGCAGCTTGGAAGAAATCCAGTTATTGCGTAGATAGATGCGTGCTTTCTGTGAGAAACACTAAAGGCCTCATTAACATAAACATCTCCGAGCTTTGAGAGCTTTTTGGCAAAATCAGCATCATTGTTCTCCTCTTCCTTGTAAAATCTCAGGTTCTCAAGCATCACTATCTTGTTGTCAGGCACAAATACATCCACGCATCCTCCAAGCTTGTTAACCTTTTCTCCCATGAGTTCTTCAAGCTTCTTGGCAACCGCATCAAGCCTTAGGGAATCAACAAGCTTTCCATCAGGTCTGCCCAGATGTGACATAAGAATAACCTGCTTTGCCCCTTTTTTTAGAACATACTTAATGGTTGGGATTGATTCCCTGATTCTGGTATCATCGCTCACTTGACCTTTCTCTATTGGAACATCGAAGCCAACCCTTATGAGAACCCTTTTATTCCTGAAATCCATATCCTTGAGTTTTGAGAACATGAGTAAATCAAATAAAACACATATATAAAAATGTTTTTATCTTGTAAACTCATTATTTATGGAAGAATAATCTGATTATATTCTGCACTCATTCCGAATCTGTCAAGTCTACCAACTAAGTCTTTTACAGTTGATTCGTCTGCTACTACGGCTTCAACAACACCATCTCCAATATTAATGTGGCTTGTTCCAGCCGTTCCTTCAATTGCTCGAACAGCGCGATTTATGTTAAAAGATTTTGAATAAGGAGTAGGCAGATCTCCCCTTCTTAAAGAGCACTGGACTACGTAATATTGGTCTTCCATTTTTTTCCTCCAAAATGTATCTTTTATGTAACGTATTACCTAAGTAATACCGTTTCAAATAATGTTCAAACCATCATGGTGTATGATCTTCATTCCGGGATAAATTTCAAAGGCACTCCTATTACATCAAGATTGCCAGGAGCTATGGTTTTCATTCCTTGGTATCCTCCAGTTTCATCATGAAGCCCCATGGGAATGTATTCTACAGGTATACCTCTTGTTCTAATTGCGTCCAAGGCTTCTTCTGCAAGGCATCTGTCTTTTACAAAAAAGAATGTGTCTTCTAAACTGTGACTTGCCTGTGTTCCAAAAACAGATTGCATTCCAATTCTTTCTTTTATTGCTTCACGAATTTCTTCTAAAGCTAAACATCCTTGAATGTCATCATACAGGTCAGTATGTGTTATTCTGATTCCATAAACTTCCATCTTACTACCCCTATAAAATTTATGCCTGTAGAGAACGCGCTTAATAATTTAAATCTTTTGGTTTTTTGTTTTCTGCTATTGACTCTGTTCTAAATTTTTAACCTTCTAGACCATCATACTAAGCACATCAACCATCCTGCACGAGTATCCCCACTCATTGTCGTACCATGCGAATATCTTTACCATGCTGCCGTCTATTACTTGTGTCAGCTCTGAGTCAAATATTGCTGAGTGCGTGTTTCCTATAATGTCTGTGCTCACAAGTGGCTCTTCTGAGTATTCTATTATTCCCTTCATCTCCTTTCCAGCTGCCTGTTTGAAGATTTGGTTCACTTCCTCTACGCTGGTCTTTTTCTTTGCCTCTACTGTAAGGTCAACCAGTGATACTGTGATAACAGGGACCCTTATGGATACTCCGGTGAGCTTTCCCTTAAGCTCTGGAATAACTTCTGTTATTGCATCAGCTGCGCCTGTGTGCGTTGGGATTATGTTTATGGCTGCTGCTCTTGCCCTTCTAAGGTCCTTGTCAGGTCCGTCCACAAGCTTTTGCGTGGATGTATAGGCATGGTCTGTGGTCATAATGCCGTGCACTATCCCTATTTTATCGTTTAGAACCTTGGCTACTGGCGCCAGGCAGTTTGTTGTGCATGAGGCATTGCTTATTACATGGTCTGTTTTCTTGTCATATGTATTTTCATTAACTCCGAACACAATTGTCTTGACACCGCCTCCCTTGGCAGGAGCGCTTATGAGCACCTTTTTTGCTCCTGCTGTAAGGTGCTTTGATGCAAGCTCCTTTGTTGTGAAGAATCCTGTGCTTTCAACCACAACATCCACCTTCATGTCCTTCCATGGCAGCTTTTCCGGCTCTCTTTCAGAGAAAACAGGGATTTTCTTTTTGTTTATCACCAAGTTTTTTTCGTCATAGCCAACATCTTTTGGAAACTTTCCG
>CAYGWL010000134.1:0-13433 GCA_964353575.1 uncultured Methanosarcinales archaeon
GCCCGTGGACAGAAGCGGTTCAAGATGATACATGCACTGGCACGGCCTGCCCAATAAATAGCATATATGCCTATAGAGCAGAGATTGCAAAAATAAAGGAAAAGGTGCCTGACTTCAACAAGCCGGTTATTATAACAGAAACAGGGTATATAACACAAGGTTCTCGCGATGCTCAATTTATCTCAGATAACATGTTAAAAGCATTTAGCTTCTGGAATAAAGATGAAAGGGTTATAGGCGTGACCATATTCATACTGGCAGATGCTACAGGGGTTAGTGAATGGTTGAAATATTCGTGGGCAACTGTTCCAATAGGTGGCGGAGAGGTTAGCAAAACTCAATTCTTTACCGATGTGCAAAGCCAAGGTCATGAAGGCGCTGTGTGCGGAGAGTCCAGTCCAACACCTAATCCAACTAGTACAACAAAGAGCTGCGACTCACCTAATGCCACTGTTACTTTATCCTACAAGGGTAACCAGTACACAATTACAGTTAAGGTAAATGGTAGTGATTGCGAAAGTATCTCTGATGTGTATGGGGCTTTAAGGGACGAAGATGGGAACGAAATTGATGGCCATGAGGAAATGAAAGAAGACATAGATGTTAGTAGTTCATTCACTGTTACAGGCACTTTGCCTGAAGCAGGAAAAAGTTACAGGGGTTCTACTTTTAAAGGTGGAACTGTAGATCAGAGCGATTGTGGTTGGTCTTTAAACGTAGAATGCCAAACAGACCCCTTATTGTACACAGGCTAATAACAAAACTTTAAATAATTGCTTCTGTTTTCGTTTTTTGTCATGAGAATAATAGCTGACCTGCACATCCACAGCAAATACTCCAGGGCAACCAGCAAGGAGCTGAGCATATCCAACTTGGAGAAGTATGCAAGGCTCAAAGGGCTTAATCTTCTTGGAACAGGCGACTTCACACATCCAACCTGGCTGAAAATCTTGAAAGAGGAGCTTAAGGAAGATGAAACAGGCATCCTCAAAACAAAGAGCGGCTTTTGCTTCATGCTGCAAACAGAGATTTGCAATATCTACTCCCAGGACAACAAGCTCAGAAAGGTTCACAACATCATTCACGTTAAGAGCTTTGAAATAGCTGAACAAGTCAATGAGCTTTTGTCAAAGAAAGGAAACTTAATGGCAGACGGCAGGCCCATGTTTGGAAAGTATCCCTGCTACCAGCTGGTTGAGGACTTGATGAAGATTAATAAAAACATTGAGATAATCCCTGCCCATGCATGGACTCCATGGTTCAGCATCTTTGGCTCCAACTCCGGCTTTGATTCTGCAGAGGACTGCTTTAAGGACCAGACAAGGCACATACACGCGCTTGAAACAGGAATGAGTTCTGACCCTGAGATGAACTGGCGGCTGAGCAAGCTTGACAAGTTCTCTCTTGTAAGTAATTCTGATGCCCACAGCTTCTGGCCCTGGCGCATTGGAAGGGAGTGCAATGTCTTTGACACTGACATGACATATGATAGCATAATGAATGCAATAAGGACAAGGAAGGGCTTTACCATGACAATAGAGGTTGACCCTTGCTATGGAAAGTATCATGTTGACGGCCACCGCAACTGCAATGTCTTCATGGAGCCGCAACAGGCAATAAAAAACAAGAACCTCTGCCCTGTGTGCAAGAAAAAGCTCACAATAGGTGTTCTGCACAGGATTGAGGAATTGGCTGACAGGCCTTTGGGTTTTAAGCCTGAGGGCGCTGTTGCTTTCAAAAAGGTAATTCCATTGTCAGAGATAATATCTCGTGTCCTGAAAACAGGTTTAGCAACTCAGAGAACCTGGAAGGAATACAACAATCTTGTCAATGCTCTTGGTTCTGAATTCCATGTCTTGCTGGAAGCGCCTTTTGAGGAATTAGCAAAAATAACCAGCGAAAAAGTGGCTGAGGCAATAATGAACATAAGGAAAAGCAAGATAAGAATTCAGCCAGGCTATGACGGAGAGTACGGCTATCCTGTGTTTGATGAGAGCGAGGTAAAGCAAGTTAAAATCAAGAAGGAGCAGAAAGGGCTCGGCGATTTCTTCTAGAGCTTCCTGCGCATCTTTATCTCATAATCCTTGAAACCCCAGTGCTCGTAAATCTTCTTTGTCTTTTTATTGCCAACCATCACCACGATTTCAACATGCTTTAGCTTTTTGGACTTAAACCACTCAAAAACAGCATGTCTCAAAAGATTTCCAACACCCTTTCCACGCTGCTCTGGCACAACAAAAAAAGAGCCAAAGACACCATAACTCTTAAGTTTGTAGACTGGCTTGTTCTTTTCCAAATTACCTGTTGCATAACCAATGAGTTTCTTGCCCTTCACTGCTACGAACATCATAGCATTCCTCTTGCCAAGCTTTTTGGCTTTGACATATCTTACCCACTTCCTGTCAGCATTCTTCACCATACTCATATAGAAACGAGTCTTAGGGCTTAATCTTTGATGGTGCTTGATGAATTTTTTCCAGAGCTCAACCAGTTGGGGAATATCTTTCTTTGTTGCTTTCCTTACTTTGGTTTCCGTGTTTACCATTTCTCTTATTGCTTTTTATTATTTTTTATAAATCTTACTATAAAAATCACAGTAACTGGATACAGCACACATCTTGCATTTTGGCTTCCTTGTAAAGCAGACACTCTGCCCGTGCCTCACAAAGAGTTCGTTTATGTCCAACCAGTTTCTTTTTGGAATCTTCTTCATAAGGTCAAGCCTTATGCTGTCAGCATGCTTCTCTTTTGTCCATCCAAGCCTTTGAGCCATGACAGCAACGTGCACATCAACAGGAATCTCCGGCTTGCCAAAGGCATAAACCATGACACAGCCAGCGGTCTTGTAGCCAACTCCAGGCAGCTTTACAAGAGTATCCGCATCACTGGGAACCTTGCTGCCGTAATCCTTGACAAGAATCCTGCTAACCTCCTTCACCCTTTTGGCTTTGACATTGTAGAAGCCAGAAGGCCTTATCAGCTTTCTGATATCATTGATGCTGGCATTTGCTATGTGCTTAGGAGTCCTGAATCTTGAGAAAAGCTGCTTTGCAGCCTTTGCCGTGTTCTCATCTCTTGTGCGCTGGCTCAGGATTGTGAATATGAGAATATAAAAAGGATCCTGGTTTGAGCTGTGAAAGGAGCGGGGATAGACTTTCCTTAATTCTTCCAGCACCAGCATCATTTTCTTCATAAAAGAAGTTATGTTCAGCAGTCTTATAAAGTTTTGTTATCCAATGAGCCTAAAGAAAGAAAGAAACCTAAAAAATTAAAAAAATACTGCCCGAATTGGGGGCAGTAGAATAACCGCGCTTACTTCTTCTTCTTTGCCATATAGTATACACCTCGTTTTTGATTGCGTTATAACTTTATTTAATGGATGTTCTTACTTATATATCTTTCTCTTTTGCCAAAATTAAAATTTAAAAAATCAAATTTGTCGTCGAGAAAAATTTTTCTTGGAAAAATCAGGAAAAAATATTTACTGCAGTGTCATAAAAAGCTTTTGCAAAAAATTTATCACTTTCCAATTCTTAGACGACAAAAACGAACCCAAAAATTTTTAAACTGGACACACAAATTTAACTTTATGTATGATGTCATAACCGTTGGCAGCTCAACAGTTGATGTTTTTGCTGACACCCTCTCAGAACTCATAAAGATAAAGACATCTGAAAAAGAGGAGGAGCTCATAGCTTATCCTGCAGGCTCTAAGATTCTCATAAAAAATCTTACCTTTATGACTGGAGGAGGAGGAACTAATTCTGCTGTGGGTTTAGCGAGACTTGGGCACAGGGTTGGTTATCTCGGCAAGATAGGGAATGACGACAGGAGTGAGATAATACTTAAGGAGTTAAGAAATGAAAAGGTGGACTTTCTTGGAGCTAAAGGCAAGGAGGGCTCAGGCTACTCAATAATATTGGACAGCTTGGAGCATGACCGGACAATCCTGACTTACAAAGGCGTTAATGATAATCTTAGTTTCAAGGAGGTCAAGCCCAAAAGGCTTAAGACAAAATGGTTTTATTTCTCGTCTATGGTCAGCGAGTCCTACAATACCCTGGAAAGGCTGGCAGAGTTTGCTGAAAGAAACAAAATAAAGATACTCTTCAACCCTTCAAGCTATCTGGCTGAGAAGGGGCTCCACTACCTAAGAAAGATCTTGGAAAAGTGTGATATCCTTGTGCTAAACAAAGAGGAAGCAGGCATGATTATAGGCGAGGATACTATAGAAAACATGATGAAAGAGCTCCATGTTTTTTCAAGCATGGTTGTTGTGACCAATGGCAAAGAAGGCGCTCATGCGTATGATGGTAAAAAGTATTATTCAATAAAGGCACACAAGGTGAGTGTGGTGGAGGCAACAGGCGCTGGTGATGCATTTGCCTCTGCATTTTTATCAGGAATCATAAGGAAGAAAGATGTGCCATTTGCTTTGAGAATGGGGCTTGCAAATGCTGAATCAGTGCTTACGCACAGGGGTGCTAAGGTGGGGCTGCTGAAATGGGGCACTTTGAAAGCTGCCATGAGGAAGAGCCCTGTCAAGGTAGAGGTAAAAAATGGATGAGGACAAGCTTTACAATAAATTATTGGAAATAGAAGACATGCTAAAGATACTTATAAAGAAAGAAATAAAAGAGCTGGAAATTCTGGGCAAGGAAGATAAAAAATTAAGGAAGATAATGAAAACAACAGGCTTCATATTCAACGACCCTGTGGAATGGAAAATCAGGATATCAGAGGTCTGCCCTGAAAGGAAAAAGATTATTGATGAAAAGGAGGCTGTGTTCAAGTGCAGAAAAACAGGGGATTACTGCGACTATGATGTGTGCCCAAAGAATAAAGTATAAATAGTTCCTGTATTATCTGTGCTCAAAGAGGTGATAGTTGGTGGATAAATCTACTGCTTTAATTCTGTGGTTCGACCAGGTAGGAATAGAGGACACTGACATTGTTGGTGGCAAGAACGCATCCCTGGGAGAAATGTATAGAATGCTTACTCCCAAAGGGGTAAAGATTCCCAATGGATTCACAGTAACAGCTCATGCTTACAGGTATTTCATAGAGAATGCAGGCATAAAAAAAGGGCTCAAGGAAATATTCTCAAAGCTTGATGTAAAGGATGTGAATGACTTGGCAGAGCGGGGGAAAAAGGCAAGGCAGCTCCTGCTTGACTCAGAATTCCCCAAAGAGCTAAATGACGCAATACTTGAGGGATATAAGCACCTCTGCATCCAGTATGGAAAAAACACGGATGTTGCTGTGAGAAGTTCTGCAACAGCTGAGGACCTGCCTGGAGCGAGTTTTGCCGGGCAGCAGGAAACCTATCTTAACATCAAGGGAGATGAGCAACTGCTCGAAGCCTGCAAGAAGTGCTTTGCTTCCCTTTTCACCAACAGGGCAATATCATACAGGGTTGACAAGGGCTTTGACCAGCTGAAGATCGCGCTTTCCATTGGCGTACAGAAGATGGTAAGGAGCGACAAGGCAAGCTCAGGAGTCATATTCACACTTGATACTGAATCCGGCTTCAGGGATGTTGTTTACATAACAGCCGGCTTTGGCTTGGGAGAGAACATTGTGCAGGGCAAGATTAATCCTGACGAGTATTACGTCTTCAAGCCGACCATGAGAAAAGGCTTTAAGGCAATCATATCAAAGAGCGTTGGTTCAAAGAAATTGAAGCTGGTCTATGATGAAAAGAAAAAGACAAGGGACATTGAGACCAGCATGAATGAGAGAAAGAGCTTCTGCTTAAACGACGATGAGATACTCACACTCGCAAAATGGTCCTGCATAGTTGAGGAGCACTACACCAATAAGCACAACAGGGACACTCCCATGGACCTTGAGTGGGCTAAGGATGGAGTGACAAATGAGCTTTTCATACTCCAGGCAAGGCCTGAAACAGTCCACAGCCAGAAAGAGGGGAACATTATAGAGAAGTATGTCCTCAAGGAAAAGGGAGAAGTTATAGTAACAGGCTCAAGCGTAGGAGAAAAAATAGGTCAGGGATGTGCAAGAGTCATAAGGGATGTCCGCAACATAAAGGACTTCAGGCAAAAAGAAGTCCTTGTAACAGACATGACTGACCCTGACTGGGAGCCCATAATGAAGATTGCTTCTGCAATCGTTACAAATAGAGGTGGTAGGTCTTGCCACGCCGCAATTGTGTCAAGGGAGCTCGGCATTCCCTGCATTGTTGGAACAAGCGACGCAACCAGCAAGATAAAGGCAGGGCAGAACATAACAGTGGACTGCTCGCAGGGAGAGAAGGGCTTTGTCTACAACAAGCTTGTTAAGTTTGAGATTGAAAAGATAAACCTCAAAGAGCTTCCAGAGACAAAGACGCACATCATGATGAACCTCGGCGAGCCGGAGCAGGCTTTCAAGAAGAGCTTCCTGCCAAACTCAGGTGTTGGATTGGCGAGGGAGGAATTCATAATCAATTCCTACATCAGGATACATCCAATGGCGCTCATAAATCCAGATAAGGTCAAGGATAAAAAGGCCAAGAGCAAGATAAACGAGCTCACCTTTGGCTACAAGGACAAGACCCAGTTCTTCGTTGACAAGCTTGCTTACGGTATAGCAATTATAGGCGCAGCCTTTTATCCAAAGGATGTCATTGTAAGGTTCTCTGACTTCAAGAGCAATGAATATGCAAACTTGATTGGAGGAAAGTATTTTGAGCCCACAGAGTCCAATTCAATGATTGGATGGAGGGGCGCTTCAAGATATTATTCAGATAACTTCAGGCAGGCATTCGCGCTTGAGTGCAGGGCAATCATCAAAGTAAGAAATGAAATAGGTCTGAACAATGTCAAGGTAATGATTCCATTCTGCAGAACACTTGATGAAGGCAAGAAGGTCATTGCAGAGATGATCAAAAACAACTTAAGGCAGGGAGAAAACGGCTTGGAGGTTTATGTCATGTGCGAGATACCAAGCAATGTTGTGCTTGCAGACCAGTTTTCCCAAATCTTTGACGGCTTCAGCATCGGCTCTAATGACCTAACACAGCTAACGCTCGGGCTTGACCGAGATTCTGAGCTTGTGAGCAGCATATTTGACGAGAGGAACGAGGCAGTGAAAAGGCTTGTGTCGCAGGTAATTGATGTTGCAAAAAAGAACAGAAGAAAGATTGGCATATGCGGAGATGCTCCATCTACTTTCCCTGACTTCGCAAGGTTCCTTGTCAATTGCGGCATTGACTCAATGTCCCTAACTCCTGATGTAATTGTGAAAACAATATTAATCGTGGCTGAAGAAGAAAAAAGGATTAATTCAAAAGGTGGAGCATAACATGCCTGCAAGAACATACAATCTGCTTAAGGATGGGAAAGGATTATTCCTGGCTTATGACCAGGGCTTGGAGCACGGACCAACAGACTTCAACCTAAAAAACATTGACCCGGAATACATAATTGACATCGCGGAAAAAGGGGAATACAATGCAGTAATCCTGCAACACGGAATTGCAGAAAAGTATTATTCCAGCGATAACAAGGTTCCATTGATAGTTAAGCTCAACGGCAAGACAAGCCCCAGGAAAGAAGCTGTTTCAACACAAGTATGCTCTGTAAAAAGAGCCATTGACCTTGGTGCTTCAGGCGTTGGATACACCATATACCTTGGAAGCCCTCATGAACATCTCATGTTCCAAGAATTCGGAAGGATTGTTGAGGAAGCACACAACCAGGGACTGGCTGTCATTGCCTGGGTCTATCTTGACCAAAACATGGATGGCATGAGTACACAGAACATGGCTTACGCAGCGAGAATCGGTTTGGAGCTTGGAGCAGACATAATAAAAATCAAGTACAACAACGACCTTGAAGGATTCAAGTGGGCAGTAAAGGCAGCTGGAAAGGCAAAGGTCATGGTAGCAGGCGGATTTAAGAAGGATGAAAAAGAATTACTTCAGACAGCCCATGATCTAATGAAGGCAGGTGCTTCAGGCATGGCAATTGGAAGAAATGTATGGCAGAGCAAAGAGCCATTAAAGGTAACAAAGGCTTTGAAAGAAATAATCTTCAACAACAAGAAGCCGGAACAGGTTTTCAAGCTGCTGGATTAACAACTTTCTCAGATTTCACCAGATTCATACTCTCCTAACCTTTTCTGCTTCTTGTCAAACTTCTCCAAATACTTTGGCGGCTTTACTGCTCTGAACTCAAATCCGAAGTTATGCATCATGCTTTCTGCATTTGGGCTTATCCTTGGAGCTGCGATTATTCCTCTGACTTTATCAAGTCCTTTCAATGACTTTATCTTCTCAACATACCGCCTGAGCTGGTCTATTGCCTTGAGGTCTGCTGAATATCTTTTGCATTCAACAACAGTCAAGATGTTGTTCTTGTCATAGCCAAAAACATCAATGAACCCATATTTGGTGTGCTCTTCCTGGCTTAATGGCTTAAAGCCAGGCTCTATCAACTCCGGCTCATTGCATATCATGCCAGCCATATCCCTTTCAGAGCCCATCAACTGCAATTTCTGCCCGTCATTAAGCTCCTGCATGTAGATAGCGTAGACATGCTTCATTTTGATGTTGAGGAACTCTTTCATTGAGATGTTCCTGCTCTCCAGCACCAATTCATCACCATAATTTGCAAAATGGTGGTAAGAACCCTCTTTCATCCAGTTGATTGGAGCAGAGCCTGTTGGCTGGTGAACAAGAAGCGTTTTGTCAGGCTTTATAATTATTATCCTGTCTCCGTCTGGAAGAAAGCTCTCAGCCCTTCCACTGTATCTTATGCTGCAGTTGGCAAAGATTGTTACGGCTTTGTTGTTTTCAATAGCCTTGTTAATAGCCTCAACATCAACCTCAGCACCAGCTCCCATATAACCAGAAAAAATGAAAGGATTATTTATTAGTTTCGGTAGCATAAAACAAGATTGCGGAAAGAAATGTTCAGATCCACAAAAAAAAATTTTATTTTAATCTGAAAGTAGTAACGTTTTCGAAAGATTTATAAAGGTTTAAGTTTTTCTAAGGTATAAATCTTGGTGATTAAGGAGGGTATTCAAAATGGTTAAAGTTCTAACAAAAGAATTTTACGAACTGGATTTAGCTAAAGCACTTGAAGAGTGCCAAGCATCAGGATATGCTGCTTTGTTCGCACCAGATCTTGCAGATGCAAAAATTACTGCATCAAAATATAGTCCTCTCTGGCAGAAGTGGTATACAGCAGCAAGCATAAAAGCTACAGGAAGAACAAAACAAAGAAATCCTGTTGTAGTTTACGCCCATGTTCCAAATTATTTCTCAGATCCAGAAAATATTAGAAAAGCAGTAGAGAAAGGATTAACCAATGGAGCAGGCATAATGCCTCAAAAGGAACTTTTGAGATTATTAGAATTAGAAGGAGAAGGAGTTTTTGTTGTTGACTATGATAAGCTTAGAAAATCTGAGTCAGGAGTTATTTCTGTAGAACATGCTCTAGAGCATCCTCAAACAATACCTTTTTTAGGTGAAAAGGAAAGAGCAGAAAAATATCTTGCAAAACATAAAAAAAGTTATGGAAACAAAATTGGTATTTGGTACTCTGATGATTTAAGAGTAAGAGGTGACCCATTAGGGCGCTTGTTGTTTTTCGGCGGCAGCTGCAACTGCTCCGACAGCAGGCTATCCGGCCTTAATGGTGTTAGCACTCTCAACTACAGTGGGCGTTTCTTCGGGGTACGCGAAGCAAGCGCCGAAGGCGCGGCGCAAAAATTTAATGCTTCAACTTTAGAAAACATCTTAGCGCTTGCAGATCAGTTTGTTCCAAAAGTTGCAAGAGAGAAGTTTGAAAAAGCGGTAAGAAAGCTTTATAGATAATTTTATAAACTTATTTTTACTGCAATTTGCAAAGATTGTTTTACGGCTTTGTTGTTTTCAATAGCCTTGTTAATAGCCTCAACATCAACCTCAGCACCAACCCCCATAAATCCAATAGAAGTGTTAGATTATTTATTACTTTCGCTAGAACCCGTGCTTACCTCTTAAAGGCACAAAAACAAAGTCTCCAAGATTCTTTACTGTAAGCTTTCCGTATTTTCCTTTCTTTATCTTCAGCATCTCCTGAGTGTGCACAGCGCCAACAGGCGCTACAAGAATTCCATTTGTCCTTAGCTGCTTTAGAAGCTGCGCAGGTATCTCAGGGCATGCAGCAGTCACGATTATCTTGTCATAAGGCGCTTCCTCCTCATAACCCTTGCTTCCATCCCTGCACAAAACCTTGACATTTTTTATTTCTGCTGCATTAAGGTTATTTTTTGCAAGTATGGCAAGTTCTGATATTAGCTCAGTTGTTATTACCTCTTTTGCAATCTTGGATATTATTGCTGCCTGGTATCCAGAGCCAGCTCCAACTTCCAGCACTTTGTCATTCGGCTTCAGCTCCAATGCCTGGGTCATTATAGCAACAGTTGTTGGCTGTGAGATTGTCTGGGCAGCAGGTATTGGAAGGGCATAATCGCCGTAAGCTTCATGTATGAAAGCCATTGGAACAAATTTTTCTCTGGGCACTGCCTTGAAAGCTCTGATAACATTCCTGTCAGTTATAATTTTGTCTCTTGTCCAGAAGTCAACTAAATCACTCTTTTCTGCCATAGATAAAACATAAGTTTATGGATTTATAAGGTTTTCTACTCAAGAAACAACAACTATCTTCTTCGTCAAACTTTTATGAATGTAGTAATCAAATTCCTGTTCTAATTTTAGTTTTGATTCTTTTATGAGTTTTTTATAATTGATTTTATTTGGAAACACCACCACCGCCTTATTTGCTAATATCTTTTTTAAATTTTTCAGGAAGCTTTCATAAAAACCCTTTTCAAGGTGAACGCCTATTCCGTAGGGAAGATCTGTGGCTATGTAATTATATTTCTTTTTTATCTTCAGTGCGTCACCTTTTAATATTTTATAATTTTTGATTTTGAAGAAATCAAGATTCTTTTTGCATTTATCCAGAACAGCATCATTAATGTCATAACCCACAACATTGAATCCCATCAATCCTGCCTCTATAAGTATCCCTCCTGAGCCGCAGCAAGGGTCAAGTATTTTTCCTTTTTCTATTTCAGTAAGGTTAACCAGGCACCTTGCCAGCTTTGGGTGCAAAGAGCCAACAGAGAATCCCGGCCTGAGATGGGCTTTCCTCTTTTCAAAATCCTTTTCTATCTCCTGCAGCAGCCTGCAACAATAGATTCTCTTGTTGGTAATAATAATTTCAATCTTTGTTTCTGCATCGACCAAATCAACCTTCGGCTTCTTTATCTTTCTCCATATAAAGCCAGCCAATTCCTTTTCATCAAAATTAATAATATTTTTACTGAAATTCTTAATCCTCACACTAAAGTTTTTTTTGTAAATTTTAATCCAGTCATATTCTTCAAAATCCTTGATTAACCTATTTTTGCTGGTAACGAACAGCAAATCATAAACCTTGCAGGCATATGCCAGTCTTGAGAATTCTTTTTTGTCAGTGCTGATAATGATAATCCTGTCGTCAACAAGATATTTCTCTGTCTTTGTCAGTGCCAGAACCTCTGCCCTGGCTAGTTCAAGGTTTTCAGCTGACAGCAGGAATAGTTTTTCCATATAATCTTTTTTTATGTAATAAAAAGAAGGAATGAATAAAATATAAAAAACTTACTTTCCAAGGATTCTGAACATCTTAGTGCCGCACTTTGTGCACTCGCCCTTCATGGCCTTTCTCTTATTCTTCATTGTCACTTCTTTCTCGTTCTTCATCTCCCTCTTTGCCTTGCACTTAACACAATATCCTTGTACCACATAAACCACCTCTTAAGCTTTAAAATCGTATTTCTAAGCACATATTTATGCTGGTAATATATAAAACTTTGTTTTTTTGGTAGGCAAACTTGAAAATTTTGCTGATTTCTTTCCCAAAATAACAGAAAAGGCTTATGACAATATTTATATATCCCTTCCGCACAACCTTTTATGATGGATAATAAAAAATTAGGCATAATGCTCCTGGTTACAGGACTTCTCTTAGTTGGTGTAATTTACATGGTTAAGGTAAGAGAAGATGCCATTATAAATAAGGTAATAGCGGAAAAAGGCTCCTGTTTTTTAGAAGACGGCACATGCCTGCATGAGGACAGAAATGTAGCATTATACATAGGAGGATGGATAGTCTCTGCTTCAATCATTGCCTTGGGCACTTACCTTTTGCTTTTTGAAAAATCACAAAAAGCAATAATATCAACACTGGAAAAGCAGAAACAGATTCAGACAGAGGAAGAGAAATTCAACATCTTGCTCAAGGGGCTTAATGAAGAAGAGCAGAGGGTGATAAAAGCTGTAAAAGAACAGAATGGAATAACACAGCAAACCCTGTGCTTAAGGACAGATTTGCACAAATCAAAAATGAGCATAATCTTATCCAGTTTAGAGAAAAAGGGGCTGGTTGCTAGAAAAAGCAAGGGGAAGACAAAACAAGTATTTCTTAAAATGGCGCTATAAACTGTGTGAAGCCAAATTTTTGCCGTTTTAGGCACAAAATCGCGCTCAGTTTAGGCGCTAAAATATATATGAAAGAGCCCTTTTTCTATTTTATCATGAAAAGGCTTAGTAGAAAAAATATGTCTCTAAGCTGCGCATGGTTCAACACTCTTGGACTTGTTGGATCTTGAACTTGTTGGAAATTGAAAATTATCCAACAACCCTTGTGAAGGAAGGGCATGCGCAGCTGCATGATTTATACAAAGCTGAAAAATTTAAACAGGAGGTAATCAAAATGGAAGAAAACATGGATAAGCATTGTTGCAACCAGAAAAAAGGAGATGATGATAAAATAAAAGAGGGTGATATAATAGGAATAAGGGCGGATAATAAAATAAACAAACATAAAACAAACAAGGAGAAGAGCGGCTTTTTATCCGGCCTTTTTTACGGATTACTGCCGCATGCAGGATGCATAGCATTTATTGTATTCAGTATATTAGGCATAACTGCAGCCACCACTTTGCTAAAGCCATTGCTGCTAAACCCCTACTTCTTTTACCTGCTGATACTGCTATCATTTGTCTTTGCCACCATTTCTGCAGCAATATACCTTAAGAGGGCAGAACTCTTTTCATGGGATGGAGCTAAGAGGAAATGGAAATACTTATCAATTTTGTATGGAACCTCAATTGCTGCAAATCTCGTTTTATTCCTCTTTATATTCCCGCTTGCAGCAAATCTTGCAACAGCAACATCAGCTGATTCAATTGTTGCTGGAGATACATCCAAGGTGAGTTTAATGGTGGAAATACCCTGTCCAGGACATGCACCTTTGATAAGTGGGGAACTTAAATCCATCAAAGGCGTCAGCTCAGTTGAGTTCAGGTTCCCAAATTACTTTGACGTGGAATACGATAGCTCCCAAACATCTGAAGCGGAGATGCTTTCATTAGATGTTTTCAGAACCTAC
>CAYGWL010000135.1:0-3261 GCA_964353575.1 uncultured Methanosarcinales archaeon
ATCTTAAGGGAGCATTTGCTTACCCTTACCTGGAGGATGATGACTCCTGGAGCCATGCCATTGGCGTAAAGTATGTATCTATTGAAAAAACGCTTTATGACACATCTGGACAGGTCATTCAGTACATGGACCCGTATCCTCCTGGATATGACCTTTTGATTGGAGTTCTCCTCCAGACATCAAACTCGGTTATATGGGCTCTGAAATTTTTTAATGCCCTGCTTGTCTCCCTGAGCATAGTTTTTTTCTATTTCTTTGCCAAAGAGTTTATGGGTGACAGAAATAAGGCGCTATTCTCAACATTTTGCCTGGCAGCTGTTCCTGCTTTTCTAAGCCACTTCATTTGGGCAATATCCTTAGCAGTGCCCCTTTACTTTGTTGCATTTTACTGCCTTGAGAGAAT
This sequence comes from uncultured Methanosarcinales archaeon, assembly GCA_964353575.1. GTDB lineage: Archaea > Nanobdellota > Nanobdellia > Woesearchaeales > CAYGWL01 > CAYGWL01. The sequence goes on from CAYGWL010000135.1 coordinate 404, forward strand.
AAAGCACGACAAAAAATGGTTTGTGGTTGCTGCCATTGCAATATCTTCAGTGCTTGTTCTTACACCAACCCACAGCCCTTATTTTGGATTCTTTTTCATACTGTATTTTATTGCAAAAACCTTCTTGCAAAAAAGATTTTTAATTTTCGAGTTCCTGTCAGGTTTTTTTGGTGTCCTGTTGTCTTTTGTTCTGTGGTGGTTGCCAATGCTGCTGAAGTACGGGCTCAGGGGTGTTTTTGAGGGCCTTGGTCTTGGCGGTGGCGAGTTTACCCTCAAAATAATGGGCACAGGCGACAGGCCATACACTTTAGCCGATTTTTTCATAGCACAGCCTCAAAACATGATTAATAATCCTATAGGTATTGGTGTTTTTGTATCATTATTGCTGATTGTTGCTTTGATAGCATTGATTATTAAAAATAAAAGCATACTCAAAAAAGAGAACCGCTGGCTTGTTGTTGGCCTTGTATGGCTTTTATTCACTTTTTATGCTGTTAACGCAGCAAGGTTTCCAGTAAGGTTCTCTCCCTTTAGGACATGGATGCTTTTTGCCATTCCAGTATGCCTTCTTGCCAGTGAGGGGCTTTGGTTCTTGTTTAGTGTTTCTAAAAAATTTAATGTTCCAAAAGTAATAATCTTGGCAATAGTTGTTGTTGGCATCCTATTAACTTCAGGTTACCAAAAATATACTGTTAATACAGCATACTGGCCTCCAGGAGCTTTCTGGACATCAGCAGAAGAGCTTCAGGGCTATGTCTGGCTCAAAACTCTGCCTTATGATGCTAAAGTGTTCTCTTTTGTTAATGACGGTGCAATAATCGGCTTTGACAAATTTATGTGTTCATGGTGTGCAGAGGTCGTTGAATTCAAAAAAGCAGGTTTTAATCAGTCAGCTGAAGATATTCACAAATGGTTTAAACAAAATGGATACACTTACCTTGCTCTTGGCGGTCAGGAAGTAGGAAAGTTTGGCTATAATCAGACCATCAACAAGATGCAGGAACTAGGTACATCTGGAATGTTCAAAATAGCGTACCAGAACCAAGGTGTTGTGTTCTTTGAGGTTGTATAATATGGAAACAAGGCATAAACTCTTGTTGATAATATTAACATTTTTTATACTCTCCTCTGCCCTAAGTCTTATGGCTAGACCTACTGGCGATGGCGCCTGGCATTTTGGCATAATACGCTTCATAGCCGAGAACCACAAACTGCCACACTTTGAGAATCTCGGAAGGTTTTTTTTTGCACAACCGCCTTTGTACCATTTATTTTCTGCTATCTTTTATTCTCTTTTTAGTATTATCAGCACAAATTTTGCTGAAGGGGTTGTTAAAGTTCTTCCGCCTCTTTTCGGTTCTTTATGCCTCTACTTCAACTTTCTTATTGTAAAAAAATTATTTAACAAAGATGTGGCAATTTACGCAACCTTTTTCTTGGCGTTTCTTCCTCTTTATTTCTTTGTTTCTTTCAGAACCATGCCAACCATTCTGGGTGTGCTACTAACAACAATGGCTGTGTACTTTGCATTAGAAAAACGTATTTTTTTGTCAGGATTTTTTGCTGGCCTTTCTCTCTTAGCTAAAGAACAGAGTTTCTTCATAATCTTTCCAATACTTTTTATAATATTTTTTACTGATACTAATAGAAAGAAAGTCTTATTTAAGAATGTGTTCTTATTCCTAATCATAACAACAATAGTCGCGTCACCACATTATATCAATACTTTTGTTAAGCTTGGTGACCCTATATGGCCTCACGGATATTTCTTGTTCAATTCTCCTTACAAACAAGAAGGTGAGAGCCTTGCTACCCTTGGTAGAACTCCGCTTAATCCATCTAATCTGCTGAACCCAGATTACAGCATTGTGCAGCCTTACCTTGGGTTCTTTGGTGTTCCTTATTCAACGAAATCCACTAATGTTCTATTCTTTTTTGACATACCTTTTTTGGAACTGCTATTAATTGCGTGGTTTATTGCAACCATTGTATTTTTGATTCCCCTAATTTACGGATTCTGGAAAACCAATAAGCACCATTTCAGATTTAAGATAATCTTGGTTTGGTTCGGTTCTTTTCTTGTATTGATGTATTTCTACCTCTTTGTTACTGGAAATACTACTCCAGGGTATTTGTTGTCAGGCATTCCCAGTCTTGCCGCGCTCTTGGGAGTGGGTTTTTATTATATTGCAAAAAAATTTAAGAAAATTGAAAAAATAATCTTTCTGCTTTATCTTTTAATAGTTTTTGGTTTCGTATCATCCGCACTAATAAAGATTGTCTACACAAACAATGCGTACCAGTTTTACCAGGATGACTATGACTGGATTAAGGCAAATGTTCCAGAAATAGCAGTTGTCTATTTCAATGACCAATCCTTAACCTACAATACCCACAGGTTTAGCAGGTTCTTTTCAAACATCAGTGAACTAAAACAAGGTTTTATTTTGGTTAACCAAAACTACATGCTTAATTCTGGCTTAGCTGTTCTTCCTGAGAGCATCGTGATGGAGATTAAGAATAGTCCTAAATTTATTCTTGTTTATAGTAACAATGTAACTAACAGCACAATTTATAGGATTAGTGAATAAGTTTTATACACAACTAGTTTTATACACAACTTTTTGATGCCTTAATCCACGAACCTGTACTTCAAGAGGTAGTATATCGCTCTGATCCCGTCTTTCCAGGTTATTTTTTTCCCATGTTTGAAGCTTCTGGATTGATATTTTATCGGCACCTCATATATTTTATAGCCTTTCTTTGCTATTTTTGCTGTTATCTCAGGCTCAAAGTCAAATCCCTTAGCCCTTAGTTTTATGTTTCTTATAACGTCTTTTGTGAATACCTTATAACAG
>CAYGWL010000136.1:0-2262 GCA_964353575.1 uncultured Methanosarcinales archaeon
ACCATGACGTCCTTTACATAAACCTTCTCAGGATTTTTCTTCTTAGCAACAACCTTCTCTATCAAATCTTCCTTGGTTATTATGCCCAAAAGCTTTCCATCCTCGCAAACAAGCACACTTCCCACCTTGGTAAATATCTCAGCAACCTTCTGCATGCTTGTTTTTGGGCCGACTATTACCGGATTTTTCTTCATCAATTCACTGACTTTATAAGTGGTTATCACATTATGCTTAATGTCCATTTTTAGATATAAATCTTTCGCTTTTCGGTGTTAATTTATAATAATAAAAAGAAAAAAAATAAAAAATAAAGTGCCAGTCGAGGTTCAGCATTTCTGAACTTACTTTCTCCTCCCTTAACTCTTTAAAGGGAGGAGAAAGTAACCCTTGACGAAAGTCAAGGGCTCGGCTGGCACAAAAAAATAACAATTAAAAAAACTTAAAAAAACAAAAAAATTATTAAGCAAGCTGGTTGTGAACGGTATAAAAGAGGTGCTGGATGGATTATTACAGGATAAGCGCTGCTGAGGCTTTTAAGATTTTCAGGAGTTCTGAAAAGGGTCTTGGCGATGAGCAGGCAAAGACCCGCTTACAGGAATTTGGTTTTAACGAGATAAAAGAGACAAAAAAGGTTTCTGCACTCAAAATATTTCTTGGCCAGTTCAAGAGCTTCCTCATCTTAATACTTATTATAGCCATGATAATATCAATCATTCTCGGAGAGCGGATTGAGGCAGCAACAATCCTGGCAATCTTGGTCATAAATGCTGTGCTTGGCTTTGTACAGGAATACAGGGCTGAAAAGGCAATAGAGGCCCTGAAAAAAATGGCAAGCCTGAAAGCAAAGGTCATAAGGAACAGCGAAATAATTGAGATAGAGTCAAGGGATGTTGTTCCAGGAGACATACTTGTGCTTGAAACAGGGGCAAAGATAGCTGCTGACGCCAGGATTATTGAGTCAGTTGCCCTTGAAACGCAAGAGGCGTCATTAACAGGAGAATCAGTTCCGGTTAAAAAGCAGACAATGACCTTAGGAAAAAGATTGCCAATAGCAGACCAGAGCAACATGGTTTTCTCAGGCACAATAGTCACCAAAGGGCATGGAAAGGCACTGGTAACAGAAACTGGAATGAGCACAGAGATTGGCAAGATAGCAGAGCTTGTTGAAAGCGTTGGAGAAGAGGAAACTCCCCTGCAAAAAAGGCTCAAGGTGCTGGGAAAGCAGCTTGGGATAATAATCTTAATTATCTGCTTGGTTGGCGCAGTCATTGGAATAATAAAACACATTGCTGTTAAGGAAATGCTCATGACTGCATTAAGCTTAGCGGTTGCTGCTATACCCGAAGGGCTGCCAGCGGTTGTAACCATATGCTTAGCCCTTGGATTGCACAAGATGCTGAAAAGGAATGTACTCATAAGAAGGTTGAAGGCTGTTGAAACCCTTGGATGCACAACAATAATCTGCACTGACAAAACAGGAACACTCACAAAGAATGAGATGACTGTAAAAAAAATCTTTGTAAACAATAAAGTGATTGATGTCAGCGGAACAGGCTACAACACAAATGGCAATTTCAGCCATAGCGCCAAGGATTTTGAACTCCTCCTGAAAATAGGCGCCTTGAATAATGACGCCCATTTCAAAGACGGTAAAATAATAGGAGACCCGACAGAAGGCTGCTTGCTGGTTAGTGCAGCAAAGGCTGGCTTGCTGAAGGAAGAGCTTGAAAAAAAATATCCCAGGATAGGAGAGATTCCTTTTGAGTCAGAGAGAAAGATGATGACAACACTGCACAAGACTCCAAAAGCAAACTATGCCTACACAAAAGGAGCTCCTGATGTTGTTATAACGCTTTGTGATAAAATAATCGTAAATGGAAAGGAAAGAAGGCTAACCCAGAATGACAAAAAAATCATACTTGACAAAAACAAGGAGTTTGCAAAATCCGCATTAAGGGTTCTTGGCTTTGCATACAAGAAGCTGGGCACAAAGAAGGAAAATGTTGAGAAAAACATGGTCTTTGTTGGTTTGCAGGCAATGATTGACCCGCCAAGACAAGAGGTAAGGGAAGCCATAGCAAAATGCAAGAAGGCAGGCATAAAGGTTGTAATGATAACAGGCGACTTCAAGGAAACAGCAGTTGCAATTGCACAAGAGCTCGGAATAGAAGGAGAGGCAATAACAGGAGAAGAGCTTGAAAGGATAAAGGAACTTGAGAGGGTTGTTGATGGCATAGGAGTTTATGCAAGGGTAAATCCTGA
>CAYGWL010000137.1:0-1701 GCA_964353575.1 uncultured Methanosarcinales archaeon
CTGGTCGTGCTACTGCGAAAACTAATTTAGACTGGCAAAGTCTTGATATGATGATTCCAGAGCCATTTGACCCAGAAGGCTGGGCAAGTGATTTGGTTGATTGTCTGGTTAGAGAAGGGAGAGTTAGATGTGTAAAAGATGCACAAACAGGAGAAGAATTTATAATTCCGCGTTAATTTTATGCAGTTTTACTGCGTGTCTGCAAGCCCTTTTCTCTGGCGTATTCTTTTTATTACAGTTTGTTGCTGGTCATTCGGCGCTTTTTCAAACATCTGGTCAACAAGGCTGCACACTCCTCTTCCTTCTGTCGCGCTTCTTAAGTCATTGCTCCACCCAATCATTTCTGCAACAGGTATTTTTGCTTTTATTGTTATGCCTGCTGCCTCCTGCCTTACGTCTAACAATTGCCCTCTTTTGCTTGAAATCAGTCCTGTAAGTGCAGACATAAATTCAGTTGGTGCTTCTATCAAATAAATCTGTATAGGCTCAAACATGACGGCATTTGCATCTTTCATCGCAAGATGAATAGAATCTCTTACAGCAGGATAAACCTGTGCAGGCCCTCTGTGTATTGCATCTTCATGAAGCTTTATGTCAGTAAGCGAAACTTTCATTCTCATGCACGGCTCTCTTGCCAAAGGCCCTTGGTCGCATACTTGCTCAAAAGCATCCATTACAAGGTCTATTACCTCGCCAATGTGGACTTCTCCTTTTGTCTTGTCAAGAAAAACATTTCCCTTGTAAACATTCCTGTATTGCCTTATCTCATCGTTGTCAACTTCCAGCTCTCTCAGCCTTTTAATCAGCTGCTCGTCTTTTTTCTTTACTCTTCCTTCCCTTATCTCGTTGTTCTTAATCGCCTCATAGACACCTTCTTCCAATGGCTCTACTTTTATAAAAAAATCATTATGCTTGTTCGGGCTTCTTCCGACAGCTTCTCCTGATTGTTTCAGGACAGTTTCCCTGTAAACTACTATAGGGCTTGATGTCCTGACATTAACTCCTTTTTCAGTCTTTATCCTGTTTTCAATGATTTCAAGGTGCAGTTCGCCCATTCCTGAAATAAGGTTCTCGCCTGTTTCTTCATTTATTTCTACTCTCACGCTTGGGTCTTCTTTTGCAACTTTTCTTAAAACCTCTATTAATTTTGGCAAGTCAGCTGCTTTTTCAACTTCTATTGCTTTTGTTATGACAGGCTCAAAAATATGCTTTAATTCTGTGAAAGCAGTTTCTGGCTCTAATGTGATTGTTTCTCCTGCCTCTCCTGTAACTCCTGAAATCGCAAGAACATTTCCGGGTGTAATGCTGTCAAGAGGCTCTGGCTTTATTCCGTTATAAATCAGGACTTGCTGTATTCTTTGCTTCTGCTTTGCAAGGTTAAGCCAGACTTCCATTCCAGGAACAAGCGTGCCTGAAAAAAGCCTGCCTGCTGAAATCTCTTTTCCTGACTTTGGCTCAATTACAACTCTTGTTATGACAAACGCAGGCTTCCCGTTCGGATCGCAATTAATCAACTGCTTTCCAAATTCTGACTCCAGCTCGCCTTTCCATATTTTTGGAATTCTGTATCTCTGCGCTTCAAGCGGGTTTGGCAAATGTTTTACTGCCATGTCAAGAAGAACTTCATACAAAGGCGCATTTTTCCAGCACCATTCCTTTCTTTCTTCCTCTTTCATTTCATAAAGCTTTGTAATGTCTTTG
>CAYGWL010000138.1:0-5493 GCA_964353575.1 uncultured Methanosarcinales archaeon
GAACATTTCATGTGGGTTGTGAAGATGATGGACCTCCTAATTTTGATTTTTCCATAGAAAAAGAAGGTCTGAAATTGGTTTATCTTAGGGTATTAAGACAAGGACCTTGGCCTGTTTTTCCAAGGGATGAGAAAGGGACAAGGGATTTAGAACTTGTGGCGGAGCAGCTTAGTTATCCTGAAAAATATGACGAATTTCTGGGAATTGCAGGACCCAGAAAAATAGTAAAAGATGGTTATTTTATAGAAAATGTGTATATCCATGTTTATAATAACCAAATACAATACATCTCTGGCCTAGACCTTTTGTTACGTCCGGGGATTTTAAGACAATGCACTGAAAAGAATCTAGAAGGTTCTGTGCTTGACATCCGTGACAGACCTTTAAAAACAGGTTTTAAGCGTTTCTTCATCAGAAGAGGAAAGCATTTTGTCAGGGGCTATGAACTAAAACAAGCAGGTGTTGAATCAAACACATTAATTTCTGAAATGATAAAACTTATGGACCAGGAGTGGGTCGGGGACCTTTCTTTATTAAAGGGTTTGGAGTTGGCTGCGGAAAAGAGTGTACAAAGAGTAACAGCATGGCACGACACCCTGGTACACAATACTTATTAACCACTAAAACTCATTGGACACTGGACATTTTGCCATAATGTTTATATTTGTTGATCTTTTATCAGTATTATCATGAACACCTTTGATAGCAGCAACTGTATTCTCTGCAAGGGCTCTGACCCTATGCGTTACTGTGGTAAGACATTCTGCCCAATATATGCAAGGGCAGAGGCAATGTTCAAGGTAAGGAATTTGTTGCAAAAAGAGGATTTTACGAGCAGCAGTCCTGCTCCTTTTGTTGGAAGATTCGGTTATCCTGAGGTTAGCGCTGGAATACTTGCCCCTCCTGAAATCAGAGAGGATGCTTGGATGTATGATGCTCCTGGTTTTTGGTCTTCGCAGGATTTTGGAATAAATGAGATTGTGGCATTGCGCTCTGCTCTCATTAATTCAAGCTTTAAGATTAATATCAGAAAAACCAACAAGTTCCTTGAGATAAGCCAAGAGGTTGGAATGGCTTCCAAGCCAGTTGATGTGGAGGTAAAGCTTGACAGAAAGCCGGAGTTCAGGCTGAGCTTTAAGCCAGAGGTTGCTCCAATGGGTCCGAATGCAAAGCTTGAAAATGTTAGCATCACTTCCAATCCAAAGATATCACACAAGGTTGACAGGGTTGTTGATGACACTCACTTAAAGGCAGGCGATGCTGTTTTTTATCTCTACAAGAGCGGCTTTGATGAGAATTTTCTGAGCAAGTTGTTGTCAGTTGGAACCCTTGGCTTAAAGTTCAATAGGAGGCTTGTTCCAACAAGATACAGCATTACAGCAATAGATGATTTACTGGGCAAGGAACTGATAAAAAAAATAAAGGATTACAGTGAAAGTGACTACACCATCTACTTTGGTGGTTATTTAGGCAACTATTTTCTCATAATGTTCTTTCCTCGTCCATGGTCTTATGAGCTCTTTGAGACCTATCTTCCAATGGCAAGCTGGAACATATCTGACCAAATAAGATTCTCAACAGACCATGAGTTTTATGACGGAAGAAAGGATTATGCAGAGCAATGTGGTGGTGGTTATTATGCCAACAGGCTTCCAATACTTGAGAAGCTTGAGGAATTAAAGAGACAGGGCACAGTGCTGACACTCCGCTTTATAAGCGGAGAATACTTTGTGCCATTAGGTGTTTTTGTTGTAAGGGAAGCAACAAGAAAGGCGCTTAGCAGCAAGCCTTTAAGCTTCGGCTCTATGGAATTGATGTTAAAATACGCCAAGGCTTTGATAAATAAAAGATTCAAGTATGACATTGAGTTGTTATTGCAACAAAGCAAATTAATAAAATTAATAAAAACACAGTCAAGGCTGACTGATTTTAGTGCTTAGGCTTTATTCTGGTTCTTTAAGCTTAGGAACGCTGAATGCTTCATCTGCCTTCAGCAGTGCAATGCCTGCCTTGTCACCAAAGATTTCCACCCTTATTATCTTCTCAGGGTTTTTAAGGTCAACCTTTGGCCTGTTAACAACATCTGTCAGTTTTATTATTAGATCCATAGCTGGCATTTCATAGCTTCTCTTGTTCAGGGTCATCTTCCACTTCTCGCTTGTCTTGATGCCCTCTTCAAGTTGCTTTATTATTTCCTGCATTTCCTTTACGCCTGAGGCGCACCATGTGTCTATTGGAACATACTGATAGGTTGCCTTGAAAAGATCCGGCTCTTTCATGCAAAGCTTTGCCAGCTTCTTTACAGACTCCCTTGGCTTTGATGTTGCTATCTTGAAAACGCCTTCTATTTCTGAAGTTAAGAACTTGAGCTCGTCATCAATCCTCTTGAAAGCATCTGTTACCTCTGCCTCTGCCAAAGCCCTGTGGTTTGGGTCATAGGTTACCATAAGGTTTGCTGCTGATGACCCTTTTGCCGGTTTTTTTGCTGTTTGTTTTACAAGCTTTTTCGCAACGGCTTTCTTTTTTACTGCTGTTTTCCTCAGCTTCTTCACTGCCTTTCTCTTAAATTTAGCCACAGCCTTTCTTGCTACTTTCTTTTTGGGCTTGATCTTTCTCACAAGCTTTTTCTTAATCCTGAGCTTTTTGCTGGTTTTAGCCCTCTTTTTCTTTGCCAAGACAATCACCCCCTCACAAAACCGCATACTCCTAAGTTTATATAATTTTCGTTGTTGGTCAAGCATAAGAATTGTATCTGGCGAGTAGTAAATAAACGAAAGATTTAAATAGTAATTATGTTATTTGCTTATCTGGGTGGTAAGTTGAAATATGCTATACTTGGGGATCTTCATGGAGTGGAACTAACAAGGCCAATAGATGCACTTAGGAATGAAAATCCAGATGTTCTAATCTGCACAGGAGATTTTGACCAAACAAGAACAATACACCAATTCATGGATTTGGAAAGGGAATACCAGTCAGCTGGAAAAAGGGTGATAAAGGTTCCTGGCAACCATGATCATGCTATTTTAAGGAACTTGGGAATCACGTCAGGGACATTAAGGTCGCAGGGCAAAACAAGTTTTGGACTGCATGAAGAATTAAATGCCGATCCTGTTGCGAAAAGATATATTGATGAATTAGTTAACCCAAAAGATCCCATGTATATAAATCATGGAGTCAGGATATTTCTAGACAAAGATGTGTTTGGTCAGTTATACCAGACAATTATTGTACATGGTGCTTATGATGGTGATTTATCAAGTTATCATGGTTGCCCAGAAGAAATTAAGGATTTATGGCTCCGTCTCATAGAAACAAGGGATCATCAAAAGAATTTTGATGTTATGGACAGCAAGGGGGATAATGTTATGGTTAGAGGGCATGATCACGAAGCCGTTTATGTGTATGAAGATCCACAAAAAGGAATAGTGGCATATGAACCTTCAGGGAAGAGTTCAGAGTATAGATTGTTTAAACATAGGAAACACACAATAAATCCAGGTTCATTATTTAATGGAATCTTTGCAATGATAGATACAAGAGTTCCAGGAGAAGATGTTCCAATTCTGAGATATCTCGAGTTATAAGTTTATTTTTCTAACGGTTTTCAATGGTTGTATCTTATAAGTAGTTAAAAATGGAAAGATTTATAATATGTGTGTCTTTCCTTTTAATCATGGATTTGGAACAAAGGGCTAAGGAGTTACTGGAGACGATAGATTTAATGAAAAGATGTTATTATAAAGGATTAATGAATAAGCCTAGTATTTTGCTTGCTGATGTGGAAAAGTATGTTTCATTTCCTAAATATAGAGAAGAAATAAAGCCGAACCTGCTGGGGCTATTAGAACAGCTCGGTGGGCTCCTTGAAACTCTTCCTTTTGACCAGATTGATTCAAATTCAGATTTTGCACCAGTATTTGTAATGAGGGCTCTGCTTGACAGATATGAAGAGCAGGCAAGGAGAACTATTGAAAAAGCGGACGCATCAGGGGATGTGGTTGATGCGCAATTAAGAAGTATGCTGGCGGGCCTTTCTCATATAAGCACTGCGATGAATGAAGTTGGAGAAATTTATAGGGTAAATCTCATAAGGAGAATAGAAGAACTAAAAAAATTTCCGGGGTATGAAGATTTTGAATTTGTTATAACTAATGAAGGAGGCGATATTTTGAATGTGTTATAACCAATGAAAGAAGCGATAAATAATCCTCAAAACAGATTTTTCTCCAGAATTTTCTGGAATTTTATGAGGTTAAAATTATGAGCTCAAAACAAAAAAAAACAAGGACAATTACCAAGAGAAACAGTAAGGATATTATTTGATACTTAGCGTGATGGAATTGATAATCTTAGTGTGAGAAAGGAGATAAACAAAATTGAAAAAAGATACGGCATTAAGATTAGCCTGGACATTGTTGAGCCAGTGGCAAATGTTGGTCCATTGGAAAATGTGGAAAGAATATTAAGAGCCAATTCTGATTATGATTTTGTGATATTGCATTTAGGATCAAAGTATATTAGAGATGCTTACGAAATAGCGGATAGGAGCAGAGAATTATCACATGCTGTGTTGGTTGCTGAATCTTCATTCAAGGGTCATGGAGAGGCTGAAGTCCTTCAGCATTTTGATGAATACATTGGTGTGGTTTCAAAAGATGGTAATCTTATAAGAATACTTGAGAAATACAGCTTTATTCCTCATCAGGATTAATATCTTAGAATTGTCCTCTCTTCACATACTTAGTGTGCAGCAGCTTATGCGCCTTCTTGCTTAGCGGCTTTCCAAGGAATTCCTTGTATACCTGCTGAAGCACAGGGTTGACATGGGCTTTCCTTATCTTGAGCTCCCTGTCATGCTGGTATAATGCGTTTATCCTTTCCTTTATTATGTCTTCGTTGGTTGGTATTGGCTGTCCTCCGCCTCCGCTGCAGCCGCCTGGGCAGGCCATTATCTCTATAAAATCGTATTTTACGCCTTTTTTTATCTCTTCCAGAATTTTACTTGCATTGCCCAGTCCATTGGCAACAGCTATCCTGAGTTTTTTATTGCCTACATTAATCTCAGCTCTTTTCAGGCCCTCAAAGCCTCTCACATTTTTGAATTCAACATCTTTGAGCTCTTCTGCAGTCATAAGGAAATAGGCGGTTCTTAAAGCAGATTCCATAACTCCTGATGTCGCTCCGTAGATTGCTGCTGCTCCTGTTGAGACGCCAAGTGGTTTGTCAAATTCTTCATCACCCAGTTTTTCAAAGTCTATGCTTCTGCTTTTTATCATAAGCGCAAGCTCCCTTACTGTGAGAACATAGTCAACATCCTCCAGCCCTTTTCTTGTTGCCTCGAACTTCTTTGCTGTGCAGGGCATTACGGAAACAACTACAATGTCTTTCCTTTTAATGCCCATCTTTTCTGCATAGTATGTTTTTATTATTGATGCAAGCATCTCATGAGGAGATTTGCAGCTTGAAAGATTGGGCAGGAACTCTGGATAG
>CAYGWL010000139.1:0-2654 GCA_964353575.1 uncultured Methanosarcinales archaeon
GAGGGAACTTAATATCAAGAGCCTTTCTGGAATTTGTGCATTTCAGATGGCCGATCCCAGTTTACTTGAGCCGGGTATAAACAAAATTCCTAATTACAGGTGGCATTTTTTAGACAATCTGGACATTGTTTATGTGGAGCAACCATATGCTGCGACTTTAGGAGACTATCCTTATTTTCTGAATGATTTGTCCACTGTTGACCGTTTTGTTGATAATGGCGTGCCTTTGTTTTTTTACAATCATGCGCCCGATCCAAGCTTCATGTCGGATTCTGGCTTTAACTATTACAAAGCGGTTATCAACAGAATTGAGACTTACAACAAAGATGATACTTCTTGGTTCTTTCCATATGAGTTCGGTTCATTTTTATATGGTCTAAAAAAAGTTAAATATGACTTGGTTTCAGCCGACCCAGCCAGTGCTAGCATAATTGTTGACAATAGCGCAACTGATTCTGAAGATGTTAAAGGTTTAACCTTTAGACTGGAAGGCTACTCTGATTCTCTTGGTATTGATTCTATAACCACAAGTTTAGATACTACTGCAAATATTATGGATAAACACAGCTTCTGGCTGGATATTCCCAAAGGTAGTATCTTACGAATTAATGTTTTATTGACTGAGAGAATGGATAAAAAGAAAGGTGTTTTATCGATTTGTGTTAAAGAAAACGAAAACTGTCTTGATTCCATTCCTATTACTGTGCATGATGAACATAACTTAATTTATGATAACTTAACAACTTCGTCTCCTGTTGATATCTCTTTAGATGTAGGAACTTATAACATAACAATTGGGAATGAACAATTCTCTGACGTGTATATAAACCGTGGAAGAACAGAATTACACTCAGCTCAGAGTACTTAAAGTGATACTTAAGTTTGACCTAGATTCAATGCCTTACGTCAACAACATTTTTTATATTTTTTATTAACTTTGCCAGTTCCACTGTTTTTTCCTTTGTTGCCTTTATTTCCATGCTTATCATGAGCTTTTCCTTTGATGTTTTCTGCTTTATCCCCTGGATGCTTATGTTTTGCTTTGCAATTACGTTGAGTATGTCTACAAGCAGTCCAACACGGTCGATTACTTCTATTCCCAGCTCTGTTGTTGGCGCCTCTTTCTCTTTCCATGACAAAGCTATCTTTCTTTTTTCATCAAGACCCTTGAGGTTTTCGCAGCCATGCCTGTGAACAGCAAACTTCCCGTCCTTCATCTTGTAGCCAACAATACTCTCTTTATAATTCGGCTGGCAGCACTTGGCTATTCTCAGCAGGGAGCTCTTTATGCCGCTGCTCTCTATCAAGTCAATTGTCCTTTCCTTTGTCATAAACTCTTCTGGCTTTTTGTGCTCAAGCTTTATGCCCAGAATGCGCCTTATCTTTTCCTTTGCATCTGTTGTGCGCACCATGCTCAGCCAGCTGCGCGAAGGCTTTGCATTTCTGTCTGTTATTATTTCCACAACATCGCCTGACTTGAGCTTATAGTCCAAGGGCACAATTGAGTTATTCACCTTGGCTCCTGTGCAATGATTTCCCAAGTCAGTGTGAACCTCGTATGCAAAATCAATTGGAGTAGAACCTTCAGGAAGCTCTATTGGGTCGCCTTTTGGTGTTATGGCATATATCTGGTCCTTGAAAATATCAATCTTTAAGTCCTCAATGAATTCTTTTGCGTCCTCTGTTCTTTTCCAGTCAAGTATCTGCTTTAACCAGCTTATTTTCCTGTCAAACTTCTTGTCTCTCTCAGTTCCCTTGTAGCGCCAATGGGCAGCAACACCTTCCTCTGCTGTGTGGTGCATGTCCAATGTCCTTATCTGCACCTCCACAGGCTTCTTGTCAATGAGGAGGTCTGTGTGTATTGACTGGTACATGTTGGGCTTTGGGTTGGCTATGTAGTCATGAAAGCCCTTTGGTATGGCTGTGAAGCTTGAATGTATAACTCCAAGAGCCCTGTAGCAGTCCTCACTATTCTCAACAATTATCCTTATTCCTGAAAGGTCAAGTATGTCCTCAAACCTCTTGCCTTTCTCTTCCATCTTCTTGTGTATTGAGTAGAAAGACTTTGCCCTTCCGAAAACTTCTGCCTTTATGCCTGCGCTGTCAAGCTTGTCTTTGATAATCTTTATGAGCTTCTTTACTTCTTTCTCCCTCTCACCTTTTTTCTTGACTATCTTCTCCTTGAGCCCTTTGTAGACATCAGGCTTGATGTACTTTAAGCACAAGTCCTCCATATCTGTCTTAATTCTGTACATCCCAAGCTTGTAGGCAATGGGAACATAGATGTCAAGGGTTTCCTCAGATATGTGCTTCTGCTTGTCCTTTGGCAAAAACCTCAGTGTGCGCATGTTATGAAGACGGTCTGCCAATCTTATGAGCATAACCCTGACGTCCTTTGCTGTTGCCAGCAAAATCTTTCTAAGGTTTTCCGCTTGCTCTTTTTCACTCAGCCTTATCCTGTAAATCTTTGTTACACCTTCAACAAGCTCTGATACCTCCTGTCCAAAGTAGCGCCTTATATCCTCCTGAGTGAACCTTGTGTCCTCAACAACATCGTGCAATAAACCAGCGCAAACAGTCTCAGAATCCATATGGAGCTCTGACAGGGTATAAGCAACCTCAGTGCAGTGCAGGAAGTATGGCTCGCCAGAAAC
>CAYGWL010000140.1:0-1517 GCA_964353575.1 uncultured Methanosarcinales archaeon
AGCATTTATCTTGCCCGTTGCCGTATCAGCCCTTGTGAAGCCGCTGGTTCACAACCTAATCATGCCAACTGTAACGCCTTTTATTCCTGGCGGAGCATGGAGAACAGCAACATTTGCCTTAGGGCCAATAGTGATTAGCTGGGGAGCATTCATAGCTGAACTAATCAACTTTGTAATCATCGCCTTGGTAGTGTTCCTTATCGCCAAGAAGCTGCTTAAGGAGAAGAAGGTTGCAAAGAAGTAATTTAAGTAATTTTATTTTTTTCTTATTTTTTTCATAAGATTGAAAAGAATCAATCAACTACAAGAGAAACTCCAAACCCTCTCAGCGGCTTGTCGCTAGAATATTTTGCTTTAAATGAACGACCAGACACGTCTCCATCACGATAAATAACAATTCTCTGCTCATTGTCCTTTCCTGCCCATTCTTCTTCAGAGGTTATTCCTGGCTGCAAGGTTAGATGAATCTTTTTCCCTGCACCTCTAAGAGGTGTCAGTCCTAAGAAAAGCCGTTTTGGTAAGTTCTTCCTCAAGTAAGCTTCTTCAGGATCCAGGTTCCAAACATAATCAAAATCATCTTTTAATCTCAACTCCAAGTCAGTATCAAGACGTTTCAGCCTATCCCAGCCTCTCAAGCCTGTATTGGTAAAAAACAAGAGGTCAACATCTTCATAATCCGGCTCTGCCCTTGCAGTGCTTCCAATCGCATTCATGACAAAATAATAAACATTATCGCTACTATATCGTGGAGCTTGATACAGAATGCAGTCATAAGATGCGCTAAGAACTTTGTCAACATTTATTCTATCTTCAAGCTGCAAAAAGAAATACCAATCCAAGAAAGAACTGGCTTCTTTTGGTGTAAGAGATTCGCCTATGAAAGGAAGGCCGCCTAAAATTGCTTGTCCCATACCTTTAAGTAATGAGGTTGTTTTTATAAAGTTTGCGTTTTTGCTCCTTTAAAGTTTATACAACTGTGGGTGTTTTGTTTCATAAGGTTTATAAAACCAACTGAGTTAGTATTTTGGACCATGATAACGGACGAATTAAAGAAAATACTTTTGGAGAAGGATTTTGAAGACATAATAGGACAGGACGATGCCAAGAAGCAGCTCAAGTCAGCTTTGCTCATGGACAGGCATGTCATAATAGCAGGACCTTCTGGAATAGGAAAGACAACCCTTGCAAAGAATCTCGCAAGGCTCCTGCCAGAAATAATGGTTAATGACTGCACTTATAATTGCCTGCCTGAAAGGCCTGTCTGCCCTGAATGCAGATCTGGAAAGAATAACAAAAAGAAGAAGATTGGGGGAGCTAAAAGGTTTGTAAGGATTCAGGGAAGCCCTGACCTCACAGCAGAAGACTTAATAGGAGACATAGATCCAACAAAGGCACTGAAGTTCGGACCCATGTCGCCAGAGGCTTTCACACCTGGAAAGATCTTCAAGGCAAACAACGGAATACTGTTTTTCGATGAGCTTAACAGGTGTCCTGAAAAGCTGCAGAACAGCCTGCTG
>CAYGWL010000141.1:0-2187 GCA_964353575.1 uncultured Methanosarcinales archaeon
AAATCTTGCTAAATGAACTTAAAAGTAAAGGTGGAAAAAAGTGAAAAGCCGTTGTAGCTCAATTCCAGAGCACCCTGGATTGTCACCTGGGAGATGTGGGTGGAAGCCCCACCGACGGCTCACAAATTTGCTGTAGTTTAACTCCAAAACTCCTGGACTGTCACCTGGAAACACAGAATACACACTATTATTTAAATTTTTTGGAAAATGTAAAATGAAATTCATAAAAATCGATGATAGAATCTCGGATTACGACGATTATTTGAGAGAAGTGAGTTGGATGAGGAAACTCTTTGTTATTGACCTGAAGGAATATTTTGGTAATTTCGGTTTTAAAATCATTAAAAAGAGCAATGGAAAATTCAGCATAACGCTTTACAACAAGGAGCTGGATTTGTTATTAAAAATAAAAATGGAAAAGAAATCAAAAAAGGAATTTGTTTAAGCCAGAAATCATGTTTCCTGTCCGGAAATGGGGCCCGGCAAATTGTAAACCAACAAAATGATTGCTGGGTCCCAACCTATCTTAACCAGTTTAATGACAAAATTTATATATCCTTGATTTCATGCTGTTAATCAGAAAGCCAATGAGAATCGCCTTTTTTGAGGTAAAGAACTGGGAAAAAGCATACTTAAGCAAGAGCTTAAAGAGCCATTCCCTTAAATTCTTTAGCGAGCCCCTGAGTGCGAAGAATATTGGAAGGATTAAAGACGTGAACATTGTCTCTGTATTTATCTATTCAAAAATCAGCAAAGATATTCTCAAAAAACTTCCAAAACTGAAATTAATAGCAACAAGGTCTACTGGCTTTGACCACATTGACCTGAATGAGTGCAGCAACAGGAAGATTGCTGTGTGCAATGTTCCATATTACGGGGAAAACACGGTTGCAGAGCACACTTTCGCTTTAATACTTTCTTTGTCAAGGCACATCCACAAGTCATACGTTAGGACTTTGAGGGATGATTTCTCCATTGATGGGTTAACTGGCTTTGACCTCAAGGGAAAGACCATAGGCATAATCGGAGGAGGGCACATTGGCTTGCACGTTGCAAGAATGGCTAAGGGCTTTGGAATGAAAGTTATTGTATACGACACCAGCAGGCAGAGTTTCCTGGCAGAAGTTATTGGTTTTGACTATGTTTCTCTTGATGGTTTATTAAGGGAATCAGACATAATATCCTTGCACGTTCCTTACAACAAGCACACGCACCACCTCATAAACAGGAACAACATAAGGAGAATAAAGAAAGGAGCAATACTCATAAATACTGCCAGGGGAGGAGTTGTTGACACCAATGCTTTGCTGTTTGCCTTGGAAAACAAAATTCTTGCAGGAGCAGGGCTTGATGTTATTGAGGGCGAGGAGCTCATAAAGGAGGAGCACCAGCTGCTTCACAAGACAAGCAATCCTGAGAAATGGAAGACAATGGTAAGGAAACACAGGATATTCAGGATGGACAATGTTGTTTTCACACCCCATAATGCCTTCAACAGCAAGGAAGCCCTGGAAAGGATTCTTGAGACAACTGCGCAAAACATACTTTCTTTCTTGTCAAAGCATGTGCAGAATACTGTATAAAGTGACGTAGATGAGGCAGAACAATGATGCAGTCCAAGAAAGATTGTGGAAGAAATGAGTAAAATCCAACTAATGCCCTTTGATAAGAAATTCCTGAAAACCATTAATGACTATAAGAAGATCCATCTAAATCCTGATGAAAGAGGAGTTTATTATACCATAACTGCGGATGACCAAAAGGCAGGAGTTATTGGTTTTAGGTATAAAGAAAAAGAGAAAGGAGAGTGCTTCCTTAAGATAGGCATTCACCAAAACTTTAGAGGTCAAAATATTTTTGGTAAAGCATTGAATCTGCTTGTTAAAAAACACAGAATTAAAAGAATTTATTCTACTGCTGCCAAAGCAAACATAGCTTCTATTAAAGCGCATAAAAAGATAGGTTTTATAAGGATTCCAAAAAAGCATGAAGAACGCCTCAAAGAAAAAGGTTTGTTGTTAAAGAGGAATATGAGATTAGTTAAGACTTTTCCTATATAGAAACCTTTTTATAAACAACTACTTCACCGGTTCTTGTGAAAAAGGACATTTTGGAGGAAGCATGCGTATGCCTGCTGAGGCACGGATTTACTGTCAAGAATCTTACAAGGAGCTGCTTTGATGTCAT
>CAYGWL010000142.1:0-4533 GCA_964353575.1 uncultured Methanosarcinales archaeon
GTAGCCAGCACGGTCAAAGATTTCCTTTATAAGAAACTTCATGGCTGTGCGTGAAGTCTCCTTTTTCTTTGCCGTTCCTATAGAGCCTGAGACCTTGCTTATTGCATTCTCAACATCTGCTTCAAGAAAGCCCTTGTTGACGAGCTCTATCCTTACCTCTTCCACTCCAAGGCGCTCATCCAACCTCTTTTTTATCTCCTCAACAAGGTCAACCATCTAAACCCAAAACAAATTCCATACTATTTAAATTTTTTCATTAGTTTAGGTAAATTGGTTTTGTGAAAAGTTTTAAATAGTTCTCATCATTAACACATCAAAATAAGGACAAGAAGAGATTTTGGAGGTAATAAGAATGGATTATTCAAGTTTGATGGAATTGACGGTTTGTACTGCAGTACTTGGTACAGCTCCCCTTTGGTTTCCTGAGATTGTTTATCCACTCTATCGAAGAGATGCAGTATCAGATTTTTCAAAAAGCTGTGGAATTGATGCTTCAAGGCTTGACAAAGAACACACCGCTAAGATTTGGTTAACTCTTTTCCAGCCTAGCCTTATTCCCCTCCGACCTAAACATCAGCTAAGTCCTGAACTTGAAGAGGTTGTTAAAGGATTTAGAAATAATCTCCCAACAGTGCATGGCAAAGAGGTCAGATATGCAGCACTTGACAAGATGCTCCAGAACCCATTAGTGCGGGAATATGTCTTAAAACCATAAGTTACAGCATCTTTCTTTTTTCACCGAAAGCTTTTTATATTATGATTGCTGTTTTTAAGATTAATGGGCATGCTTGAAACCATAAAAAAGATTAGTGGTAAGAAGGTAGGACGCATCTATTTTAAATGGGAGTTTAGTGCTGATTCTCAGATAATTGCCCAGCCAGAGATAGTCAGGTATAATAATGAAGATCTTGTTCTTTTCGCAACCAGGAACGGCAAGGTTTACCTGCTTGGCCCTGATGCGAAAGAGAAGTGGTGCTTTGACATAGAGGAAAAGCTTGACAAAGTCAGACTCATGTTCCTTGACCCTGAGTCAGCAAAATCAGTTCACGGCTTGAAGGTTGCTGATATCAACAAGGACAATAAGCCTGAGATAATAGTTGCTTCAGAGGTTGGCAAGCTTTATGTTCTTAGTATCGAAGGAAAGCTTCTCTGGCAGTTTAATGCAGGAGCTCCTTTGCGAGTAGAGCCAGAGGTTGCTGATATAAACAATGATAAAAAGCTTGAGATACTCTTTGGCTGCCTTGACTCTAACTTCTATGCCCTTGATTCAGATGGCAAGCTGCTCTGGAAATTCACTTGTGAATCAGCCATTGAGGCAGCATGCTCTGTTTTAGAAGCCAAAAATCCTCAAATAATCTTTGGTTCAGATAACGGGACAATATACTCCTTGGACTCAAAGGGCAAGCTTTTATGGAAATTCAGCACAGGAGCAAGAATTATTGCAAAGCCGGTTACTGGAAAAATTTATGGTGATGAACGCAGCTTCATAGTAATAGGCTCTTTTGACAAATACCTTTACGCACTCAATGAACTTGGAAAAATCGAGTGGAAATTCAGGGCAGAGGGCAGGATAGCATCCCAGGCAATAATCTTTGATGTTAACAAGGATAACAAGTCTGAGATAATGTTTGGTTGCTGCGATGACAACGTTTACCTTCTCACTTGCAACGGCTTTAAGATATGGAGCTATGAAACAGACTTCTGGGTTGTTGCTCCTCCAATAATCATGGATATTGACAATGATGGAAAATTAGAGGTTGTTGTTGGCTCCTATGACAACTCAATATATGTTCTGGACGCCCAGGGAATGTTCTCGCTTGATTACATGCCTGGTGTCTCTGCAATAACCCAGCAGGCAGGCTCATACACAAGCCTAATGACAGATGAGCCAGGAAGCTATCAGGCCGTAAGGATATGGCAGCTTAAGGCAAAGGGCATGGTCAATGGCATGGCATTAACCAAAAAAAACAGCATTGTATCCACAACAACCAACGGCGTAGTCAATGAGATTGCTTATACTCAAGATTGAATAAAAAAATAATAAAAAAATTAAATTAAATAAAGATACGAGGTGTTTGAAATGGACAAAGTAATTGGCAATAAAAGCCAGATAAAGAGGATAAAGACTTATATTGATGGATTGGATGAGCAGATGGAGGGCGGAATCCCTCAAGGCCATATAGTGCTTATTTGCGGAATAGCAGGAACCATGAAAAGCTCCCTGTGCTTCAACATACTATACAATGAGGTGCTTAAGGGAGCCAATGCCTTATACATTTCCCTTGAGCAGTCATCAGCATCCCTCATCAACCACCTCGTAAACCTGGATTTTGACCTGAAAAAGATAAACATGATGACAATATCTGACATATCAAAGATAAACGAGGAGTTTGCAAAGATAAAGTCAGGCAAGGGCGCTTTGGTTATGACAGACATAGGCGCCATAAGAAAGGAGATAAGCGCGACAAAGATTGGTCCGAGCGGTGACTGGCTCAATGTGATAAAGAATATTATCAAGAAGATGCAGCAAAAATCGGGCTGTGACTTGTTTGTTCTTGACTCCTTGTCAGCCTTGTATGTTCTAACAGAGTTTGAACACCCAAGGGCTGAGCTTTTTTATCTCTTTGAGTTCTTACGTGATTCAAACATAACCACCTTTCTCATATCAGAGATGCCCTTGGACAGGAACAGATATGGCAATTTTGAGATAGAGGACTTTCTGGCAGACGGTGTAATCAAAGTAGATTTAGTGCAAAGGCAAAGAAAGATGACAAGGGAGATTTCTGTTGTTAAGATGAGGACAACTGACTGCAACATAGATGTTTTCAGCCTTGAGTTTGAGGGCGGAAAGTTCAAGGCGCTGTATGGCGGGAAGCCTGCGCTCATATAAAAAAAGGATTTGTTTATTATTTTTTTTGTTATTAATTATGTGAATATGAAATAGTATATACTGAAAATCAAAAGCACTGCCATGAAACTGAAGTTATACCTGGACAAGTCCCTTGAAAAGAATGCTGAGGTGTATTTTGAAAAGGCAAAGAAGCTCAAGAAAAAGCTGAAAGGAGCAAGGGAGGCGCTGGAGAGGAGCAGGGATAAACTGGATTCCTTGTTGAAAAAAGAGCAGGAGGAAAAAAGCTTTCTTGAAGAAGAAGAACAAAAAAGAACTGAAACAAAAACACCCAAGACCTGGTATCAGAAATTCCATTGGTTTGTGTCCTCTGAGGGCTTTCTATGTGTTGGAGGAAGGGATGCTACTTCTAATGAAATTTTGATAAAA
Source organism: uncultured Methanosarcinales archaeon (assembly GCA_964353575.1). Lineage (GTDB taxonomy): Archaea > Nanobdellota > Nanobdellia > Woesearchaeales > CAYGWL01 > CAYGWL01. The sequence goes on from CAYGWL010000142.1 coordinate 3,278, forward strand.
AACCATACAGAAAAGAATGATTTAGTTTTTCATACAGACATTGCTGGAAGCCCTTTTTTTGTTATTAAAAATATTGATAACAAAGATATTGGCAAGAATACTATTGAAGAAACAGCAATAGCAACTGCATCTTTTTCAAGGGCATGGAGGCAGGGCATAGGCGTTGCTGATGTTTATTGCATCACTCCGGAACAGGTCTCAAAGAAAGCCCAATCAGGAGAGTATCTTGGCAAGGGCAGCTTCATGATATACGGCAAGAGAAGCTACACTGCTGCAAAGCTTGAGATGGCAATAGGCATAACTAAGAATAACATTATAATGTCCGGTCCTGTAGATGCTGTAAAAAAGAGCTGCACAAAGCATGTTATCATAATCCAGGGCAGAGGTAAAAAAGAGGAGACTGCAAAGAAGGTGAGAGCAAAAGTAGGAGGAGAACTGGATGATATAATCGCTGCCCTTCCAAGCGGAGGGTGCGATATCAAAAAACAGTGATGTCACAGCAAAATCTCAGAATACTCAAGAAATCAAAGCTTTATCCAATCCTTACCTTTGTTCCAATAGCCTGTCCAGGCATGCCTGTTTCAAATATAGCCCTTACAGCTCCCTTGCCGCCGTGCTCCTTTGCAATCTTTCCCTTTATCTCCTTTCCTGCAGGGCTCTTCCACACAACTGGTTTTCCAACAAGGGCGTGCGCAGCCTTCCTGTCAATTACGCCTTCTACTTCTATTACCATGTGGCTCTTGTAAGTTCTTTTTATGCTCCTTCTGAAATTCACGATTACGCCGTCCATAGCAAGGCAGGAACAATAGCTTATTTAAAAAGCTTTCCACACAAGATATGTTATAACTAAATAGTGGTTAAAAAACAAAAGATTTATATACCTCCTCTTCCTATTATTTATCATGGGTGAAATAGTCAGCTTAGATGAGGAAGAAATTTATGTTACTGAAGCACAAGGCTTAGTTTTAGGAATGCCTCTTGATTCTTTGGAGTCGCATATAGCCAAGCATCCTGATATTGCCACAACACCTGAAGGCTACTTAGAGCAGGCTGCAAGGGTTTTGAGATTGGGTAGACCGTATAAAAAGGGCAGGATGTACTCTGGAGTCTTTACCAGAGCATATAATTCTGAAGAATTTGGTTGCCAAATGATCTGCACTGTTCACAGAATAAAGTAAAGAATCACAGGCACCAATAAACATCCCATTGAGTTATGCCTCCCGACATCCAGCAGATTGGGCATTAATCCAATGGCT
>CAYGWL010000143.1:0-1987 GCA_964353575.1 uncultured Methanosarcinales archaeon
AATTAGCAATTAAATACGGCTTAGGTGATGAAGCCAGACAAGCTGCAGAACTGCAGCAATACAATGCTCTAATGGGAGATAAACACAAGCTATTACCCCAATATGCAGCAAGAGAAGCAAGAGAATTAGCAATTAAATACGGCTTAGGTGATGAAGCCAGACAAGCTGCAGAACTGCAGCAATACAATGCTCTAATGGGCGATAAACACCAGCTAATACCACAAAATGCAGCAAGAGAAGCAAGAAGAGTAGCAATTGTATACGGCTTAGGTGATGAAGCCAGACAAGCTGCAGAATTAGCTGTATATGACGCACTTAGGGGAACAAAACAAGGGGAATTATCTCCTAGAGTAGCAAGAGAAGCCATCGAAGCAGCAGAAGAATACTTCATCAAACCTGTAAGAGAAAGATTAGCGGCTTTACCAAAAGAGTAGTTTGTCTCTTTTTTTTATTTCTTTTATAACTTTCTTTATCAAGCTAATGTTTTAAGAAGCCTTGCTATGCGGCAGCATTACTCTAAGCCCTATAATTAGACAAATCCGAAAAACAAAAAATATTTAAAGCACGCCTCTTCAGGACTTTTTAGCCCAAGTTAATGCTGTTGGGGGGTTGAAATGGCTAAACGCGCAAATATCATTCCAAAGGCACCTGCTGCAAGGATACTTATGAAAGCAGGAGCCAAGAGAGTAAGTGCCTCTGCTGTTGATGCTTTTACTGAGGTATTAACAGATATAACAGAAGACATAGCCAAAAGGGCAGCAGAGATAGCAAAGCACGCAGGAAGAAAAACAATACACGAATCAGACATAAAGATGGCGGTTAAATAATTGTTTGTTCTTTCAGAGGCATAGGTATTGTTAATATTCGCTCAATCCCATTATAACTTTCTTTATTAAGTTGTTCAACAAAATAAGGGTCAGTGGTCACAACAACAATGTCAAGGGTGCCTGGCTTGGGTCCATACTCAGTTATTCTTCTCTGTTCTGCAACCCTCAGGAAGGTCTTGCCATCCCCTAAGAGATAATTTTTAACTGAACTGTATAAAGGATGATTGTCTAATTCAGTTACTTTGGCAACATCCGGAACCTCGCGACCCTTAGTGATCTTCTTAAGATAATCAGTAAAATTAGTGCCGTACCTGAAATACTCCAGCTTAAGTAGGTAAAACAACATCTTAACATTAAGGTAATGCAAGGCAATATAAAAGATTTTATGTTCTTTAAAGCATATTTTTCAAAAAGCTTTTTATACTGCTCCTAATACTTTAATTCAGCAATACGGGCCGGTAGTTCAGTGTGGTAGAATATCTGCTTGGCTAGCGGGAGATCCCGGGTTCAAATCCCGGCCGGTCCATTGAAAATGAAAAAAGAAATAGAACGAACAATTCTTGAAATAGATGTTGACAAGGTAAAGAGGAAGCTAAAGCAAATAGGCGCAAAGAAGCTCTACGAGCGCAAGCAGCTTAGGAAGATTTATGATTTTCCTGACAAGAGACTGGACAAGGAGAAAGCCTGGATAAGGTTAAGGAATGACGGCAAGAAGATAACCTTGACATTGAAGCAGCATACCGGAGAGTATGACCAAGAAATAGAGGTTAATGTTGATGACTTTGAGAGAATGCACCAGCTTTTGAGGAAGCTTGGATTGGAGGATTTATACACCCAGGAAAACAAGAGGATAAGATACCAGCTTGGCAAAATTACCTTTGACATTGACTTCTGGCCAAGGATTCCTGCTTGGCTGGAGATAGAAGCGGAGACAGAAGAAGATGTGAGAAAGGGTGTTGAGATGCTGGGATTCAAAATGAAGGACACAATATTAAAGAACACTTTGGATGTTTACAAAAAGTATGGAATGGATTTGCACTCAATAAAGGATTTGAGGTTTGAGAAATGATAGCAATAATATCTGACACCCCATGAATCTGATCCCCGAATCGATTATGGCATAAGTGGAATATTTCGTCAGGCTCAAACTCACGCATAAC
>CAYGWL010000144.1:0-2705 GCA_964353575.1 uncultured Methanosarcinales archaeon
ATATCCAGCAGAAAAGCATGAGGGTTTGTAAAAAAAATCTTGAGCATTTGTAAAAAAAAGGTGCTTGCATGAAAAAAGGTATTATTAAATTAATCATTATATCGCTGCTGATAATGACACTGCCATTTGTTTACTCATACCCGGCAAGAGATAAGGAGGCAGCCATGGCAGCTGATGAATTTGTAAAAAGCCACGGAATATTCTACAACAGATTCTCAATTCTGAAAGAAGTGAGGCTTTTCAGGACAACCTACTCTGTGGATGAAAACGAAATATCATTCCTCTACGTTGCATTATGGAAAATGGATGACAAAATAATCAAGGCAGTTTTCATTGTAACGCTCAGCAGGCAGGACCTGTCTCTTGTGTCATTGAATATTTTGAAGGATGAACAAGGAAGCTACAATAATCTGCAGGTATTATGATTTTAGATGTCTTCTCATATTTTTCAATAACAAAAATTATATAAATACAGAACAAGAAAGCACTGAATATGGTGCTTGAAGCATTGATTAATCCCATAAGGGCAAGAAAGGAGCCCTGGGAGGCATTTCTCATAGGCATTGTATACTCATGCGCAGCAGTCATAATCAGCCTGCTCCTCTTTGAAAGGGACGCCAGCATAGTCATGATATCGCTGACAGCAATGGTAAGCGTTCCATTGATATACGGAGCCATTAAGCAGGAGGAAAAGAAGGACCTTGAAATAACGGATAAAAAGCTGCTGATTAAGGAGCATGGAAAAGTTCTTCTGTTCTTTGTTTTCCTTTTCTTCGGCTTTGTGGTATCCATGAGCTCATGGTATATCTTCCTGCCAGACCATGTCAAGGAAAACCTTTTCCAGGTGCAGATAAACACTATAAAGGAAATCAACAGCCCGGTAACCGGCAACGTGATAAGCGTATCTTCTGCAATTCTGAAAGTCTTTTTCAACAACGCAAGGGTCATGGCTTTCTGCTTTCTCTTCACGCTTTTTTACGGCTTCGGAGCCATATTCATACTTGCATGGAACGCGTCTGTGATAGCTGCTGTAATAGGAGACGCAATAAGGAGCAACACTGGCTCTTACCTTCTTGCGCCGCTGGTGCTGCTGAAGTATTCATTGCACGGCATCCCAGAAATAACCGCCTATTTCATGGCAGGATTAGCAGGAGGAATAATATCCATAGCAGTGGTAAGGCATGACTTTGGCACAAAAAAATTCATGAACATTTTGGTGGACTCGCTTGACCTAACAATAGGAGCGCTAATCCTCTTAGCAATAGGAGCGCTTGTTGAGGTCTTCATATCACCTATGGTCTTATAAGGAGGTAGACAGCATGCAGACTGAAAAGGAAATAATAGAAAACAGGGGAAGGATAAGAGTGAATGAGCTGAAGCTTAAAGCCCTAATAAACATCCTAAGCAAGGAAGGTGTTGTAACAAAGGAAGAAGTAGAAGACGAACTTAATAATCTCCTGGAGGAAAAAAGTGAAGAGAAATAGACTGTGGTTAATGCTTTTACTAATTTTCACATCCGCGCTAATCTCAGGCTGCGGGGAGATAAGCGAGGAAAAGGCATTGTCAGCAGCCCAGGAATTTGTTGACTCAACTGTGAGGTTCTATGCCAGGTCAAACGAAACAGGAAACAGCACAGACATCCAGAGAGCCAGAATACAGGTAACCAATGTTTACAAAACAGGCAATGAATGGAATATAGAGATGCACATTTACTCCAATGCAACAGGAGAGGAGAAGAAGAGCGGCTTGCTTGTTGTTGTTGATGCGTCAACAGGCATGGTAAAGAAGGACAAGCTGGGACAATTCATAATAGGATAAAACTTAGGATAGAACAATAAATAAAATAAAAAATTAAAAAGAATAATAACAATAAAATAAGAAATAAAAAAAATAATAAAAACAAAAAAATAACAAGAACAACAAAAAAAACTAAAAAGATAAAAAAGAATAAAAAAGAGGATGATAATCAGCATGGTATTCAATATCCAGTATATGCTTAACGGTCTGGCACAAATGATTATTGCTGTGCTAGGACTTATCACCCTTTTTTACTCAATAAATAAAAAGAGGTGTAAGATAGGCCACTTCATTGGCGCAATTGGAATACTTTATCTGGTCTTTTCCTTGCTGAACTTTTTGTGGGCATTCAGCATGCTTGAAGCATCCTTCAATGATTATATCATAATAAGCTCGCTATTCAGCAGCGCAACTGCTGTTTTATTTCTGCTGGTTGCCTACACACTCACAAAGAACAGGAATTTCATGTATTTGCTGGCTGTATTCATCATAACTCTGGCTGGCTCTTACTTTATCTTCCATAATTTCCTTTCAATAAATCTTGTTTCCATGCTGCTTTTGCTAATATTGTTCATTGACCTGGAATTCTTTCACCACTCATACCTTAAGAAGATAGGCATTGCCGGAATAGCATATTCCATGCTTTCTCTGCTTTTCATTGCCCTACTTTTCATGGGCTTTGACCTCAGATTATCAGCTGTGCCTGACATAATGATGATTTACATATTCTACAATTTCATGCAGCACACAATAAGCTGCGAAAAGAGAATAAGGCATGACATAAAAAAAGTGCCTTTCCCATTACAGCTCGCAAAGTTCTCAATATTCATAGTCGCGCTAATAGTCTTCGTTATATTAGGCACAATCTCCGTGCACGAGATTGGGCATGCCCTCACAGCAAGGATGTA
>CAYGWL010000145.1:0-16673 GCA_964353575.1 uncultured Methanosarcinales archaeon
GTTTTTTCCCTTGAGGTTCCAGAGCGCATTCCTTATCTTTGCTACAAACCTCTTTTTCTGCTCCTCATTAATCTTCTCAACCTCCTTGAGAAGCCTGAAGTCATAGCCTAGTTTGTCTGATATGTTTATGAATGCTTGAAGATCTTTTGGAAAGCAGAAGCCTCCATAACCAATGCCTGCATTCAGGAAATGCTTTCCAATCCTCTTATCATATCCTATTCCTTCTGCAACCTTTTTTACATCTGCTCCCGATAGTTCGCATATGTTTGCTATTGCGTTGATAAAGGATATTTTCATTGAAAGAAAACTGTTGGCAGCGTGCTTTATTATCTCAGCGCTGTTGATGTCAGTAACTATCATCTTTGCCTTTATTGGCTTGTATATTTCCCTGAGGATTTTCTCTGTCCTTTCGCTCTCAACACCTAAGACAATCCTGTCCGGCTCTAAAAAGTCCTTTATTGCAGAACCCTCTCTCAAAAATTCAGGGTTTGAGGCAATGTCAAACTCAAATTTGTGGATGTTGTGGTGCTGTATTGTTTTCTTTATCCATTTCCCTGTTTCAACAGGCACAGTGCTCTTCTCCACTATGAGCTTGTAGCCGTTCATTGCTGAGCCTATGTCCCTTGCAACATTCTCAACATAGCTCAAATCAGCCTCACCATTATGCTTTGGCGGGGTTCCTACAGCTATGAATATGACCTCAGACTCCTTTACAGCACTCTTAACGTCTGTTGTGAAGCTTAGCCTTCCGGCATCAACATTCTTTTTGACCAGTTCCTTCAAGCCCGGCTCATAAATAGGCATTCCTCCCTTGTTAAGCAGTTCTATCTTTTCCTTGTCAATATCGCAGCAGATTACTTTGTGCCCTATCTCAGCCAAACAAGCGCCTGTTGTCAAGCCAACATAGCCAGTTCCAGCCATAGCAATTTTCAAGTTAACACCTCCTGTTAAATGAATTTTTTAATATGCACATATGCCAGCCGAGGTTCAGCTTCGCTGAACTCTTTTTCTCCTCCCTTAACCCTTTAAAGGGAGGAGAAAATGACCCTTGCTAAGCAAGGGCTCTGCTGGCAATACTTTGCTTTGTTTTTTGAAAAGAAAGCAACCCCCTTAAATATCTTACCTTTATCCTACTTTATACGACAAATATATAAAGGAGTTGTTATTTACTCTTCTTATGAAGAAAAAGCTTTCAGTGACCATAGACGAGAAGCTTCTCAAGGAAGTAGATAAGATAATTGATTTGATTTACATAAGGAACCGCTCCCAGGCAATGGAGCATCTCATAAGGTCTTCTATAGGAGAGAGCAAGGTTGCTGTTATTCTTGCCGGAGGAAAGGAGGACAGTCAGAAGATTTCAAGGGAGGAGTATAGAATAACTGCTTCTGTTGGAGGAAAGTCCATTATTGAAAGGGCTATAAGGAAGCTCAGGCAGACAGGCTTTAAGGAGATACACCTTGTAGCCAGCCACAACATACTCACAAAGGTCTTTGACCTTCTCAAGGATGGTTCTGCTTATAATGTTAAGATAAATTATGTTGAGGAAAAAGAGCCATTGGGAAATGCAAAATCAACACTGAAGCTTTTGAAAGGGAAGCTGAATGACACCTTTCTTGTTGTATACGGGGACATAGTCTTTGACAAGGTTAACATAGAGGAGCTCTGGAGCCAGCACATAGCAGGCAATTCTCTGGCAACACTCATGCTAACAACATCTGCAAGGCCCTTTGAGAAAGGCGCAGTTAAGGTGCAGGGAAACAAGATTTTGGAGTTTGCGCAAAAGCCCAAGAAGTCAGAGGACTATCTTGTTTTCTCCCCAATATTTGTGGCAGAGCCGGAATTCCTTGATGTGGATGGCGACAGCCTGGAATATGACATCTTCCCGAACCTTGCCAAGCAGGGGCTGCTTCATGGTCACGTGAGCTCTGAAAGGGAGATACACATACACAACAAGAATGACCTTAAGAGGATTTAATTCTTGGATTTTACTCGTTTAAATTTTATTAGCTTATTCGTTTAACATTTTATGATAGTAATATTTAATCAAATTTTACATATTTGCTGACAATTTCCTGATATTTTATATTTTTCTTTTTCTTTACAAGATCAAGAACTCTCTCGATCAATATGAAAGGATTATCGGTAAAGAAACTTATCTCGCTCCAGCACGGATAATAGCATCCGTTACAGGTATCGACAATTTTAGCAACATCCTTCCTGAATTTTTTTGATTTATATATCTCTGGAAAGTTTTTATCATTGAATTTGTATTTTGTAGCATATTCGATACATGGGGCAAATGTTCCGTCAGGTCTCACTGAGAAATACAAGTCAGGGCTATAGCACCTCCAGTTATATGTCTTATTGCGCATGAAATCAAACATTCCTGCCATGTGCTTCTTCGAGTTTATCATTAGATATCCCTCTGATTTCATTTTTTTGAGGCGGTCCACTACAAGTTTAAGCTGTGAAAAGTCCTCCTCAGTCTGGAAAAAATTGCTTTTGTCCTGGACATCAGAATTGCTGAATATCTTGTTTTCATGGTGGATGGGGATAAGGCTTGTAAAGAAATTCATTTCTGATGCGAATCTGACAATATCTTCTATTTCGTGAAGGTTGCTTTTGTTAATCACAACATTAAGTGCAACTACATTGAAATTGCCGTATTGTGCAGCATTTATTATCCCATTGATTATTTTCCTGAAATTCCTTGTTCGTGTAATTTTATGCATCTTTTTCTCATGCAGCGAATTAAGGCTTATTGTAATGCCAGAAAGTTTTGCCTCATTAAGTTTCTCTACTATTTCTTTTGTTAATAATGATCCATTTGTCTGTAATCTTACTTCAATACCCTTATCTGAGAATAGTTTTATTATTGAATAGATATCTTTCCGCAGGAGTGGCTCGCCTCCAGTCAGCACAACTACACCAACACCCATAGTATAAAGGTTGTCTCTCATAGTTCTGAAATCATTAAGCGATAGGTAGTCTTTTTCACTAAATGAGTGTATGACTCCGCAGAATTTGCACGATTGATTGCACAGTGGCGTTACCTGTATCTGGACATATACTGGGACTTTTTTGTAAGTAATGCTTTTTAAAAGCGATTTCATAGTCATAAGTCTGACAAGCTTCATCTAAATGCCTCCACTAATCTTCTTCGTATTTTTGGCGTCATCTTTCTCCTCTTGTGAGATATTCTTTCCATGTTTTATTACGATAGTTATATATACTTTTTGTTTTTTGTCTGATCTTATACATCATAATTATTATAACTTATTTAATAACAAAAGGGGTAGAAGAAGCCGCATTATTACCAGATTTACACTGGCGCCACGCCTTTTAACTACTTGCTCTCAACCCTTGGAGCAAGTATGAAGCTAAGCATCACCCTGTCAACTATCTCTTATTAACAAGCTTTTTATATGAGTTGTGCTTACATTTTCATATGATTGAGGGGGTTAAGGTAAAGAAATTGGTTTGGAAAAAGGATGAGCGAGGCAGGCTTGCTGAGATTCTGCGCTCCGATGATGATATGTTTAAAGGATTCGGTCAGATTTATGTGACAGTGGTTAATCCAGGATTTGCTAAGGCATGGCATATGCACAAAAATCAGACTGATAATATGTTTTGCATTAAGGGAAAGGTAAAGCTTGTTATTTATGACCCAAGAAAGAAATCAAAGAGCTTCGACCAGGTGCAAGAGTTGGTATTGAGCTTTGACGATCCGGTCCTGGTTCAAATTACCCCACAGGTTTACCACGGTTTTGAGAGCACGACAAATGAAGAGAGTGCAGTAATAAATATTCCCAACAAATTATACAATTACAAGAATCCTGACGAGTTTCGTTTGCCGTTCAACACAAAAGAGATTCCGTACAAGTGGAACGCCAAGAAAGGTGGGTAGATGAAACTCTTAATTACAGGCGGTGCTGGTTTTATTGGAAGCAATTTTATTAAATACATGCTTAATGAGCATAAAGATTACAAAATTGTAAATTTGGATAAACTGACTTATGCAGGAAACCTGGATAATTTGAGGGATGTGGAAAAAAATTCTCATTACACTTTTGTTAAAGGGGATATCTGCGATGACAAGATTGTCAGTGATGCTGCTAAGGGTTGCGACGCTATTATCAACTTTGCTGCAGAGACCCATGTTGACCGTTCAATACTTGGCCCTGAGAGCTTTATCAAAACAGATGTTTTGGGAACCCACACACTTTTAGAGGCAGCAAGAAAGCAAAATATAAGGCTGCTCCAGATTTCAACTGATGAAGTTTACGGAAGCATAGAAAAGGGCTCATTCACAGAGGAGTCTCTCATTAAACCGAGCAGCCCTTACTCTGCCAGCAAGGCATCAGCAGATTTGTTATGCATGTCCTATTTTACCACATACAGCACGGATGTTGTCATAACAAGGAGCAGCAACAACTTCGGCCCTTACCAGTATCCTGAAAAATTAATTCCCCTCTTCATAACAAATCTTATTGAAAACAAGAAGGTGCCTTTATACGGTGATGGCTTGAATGTAAGGGACTGGCTTTATGTCATGGATAACTGCTTGGCCATTGATTTGGTGCTGCATAAAGGGAAATCTGGTGAAATCTATAACATAAGCAGCAATAGCGAAAAGACCAATCTTGAAATTACTGATCTCATCATTACAAAACTCAAAAAATCCAGGGATTTCATCCAGTTCGTCAAGGACCGTCCAGGACATGACATGAGATATTCGCTAAATTCTGGAAAGACAAGAAAGCTTGGATGGAAACCTGGCTACAGTTTTGAGGAAGCCATGGAAAAAACCATTGACTGGTACAAGAAAAATGAAGCATGGTGGAAGAAGCTCAAGTCCGGAGAATTTTTGGAGTATTACAAAAAGCAATATTCAAGCCAGAGCCAAAAATGAAAACCCTTATTCTTGGTGCAAAAGGCATGCTTGGTACAGAGCTTGTTGAAGTTTTTCCAGGCTCAGTCGCTTGGGACATTGGAGATGTGGATATTGTCAATAAAAAAGATGTCAATGAAAAAATAAAAAAATTAAAGCCAGAAATGGTAATCAATGCAGCTGCATACACAAACGTTGACGGAGCTGAAAGTGACAAGGAAAAATGCTTTGAGGTTAATGCTTATGCAGTTGAAAACCTGGCAAAAATCTGTAAAGAAGTAAATGCAACTATAGTTCATTTCAGCACAGACTATGTTTTTGATGGAAGGAAACAAGGGTATAAAGAGGATGATAAACCAAATCCCCTCAATGTTTACGGGGCTTCAAAGGCATTATCAGAGAGTTTATTGATGAAAAATGCCAAGAAATACTATCTCATAAGAACAGCATGGCTTTATGGGAAATATGGAAAAAACTTTGTCAACACAATAACACAAACAGCCAAAGAGAAAAAGGTTTTAAGGGTGGTTGATGACCAGTTTGGCAGCCCAACATATACAAAAGACCTTGCCTTAAAGCTTAAGGAAGTTACTGCCCTGCCTTTTGGTAGTTACCACATTACAAACTCAGGGAGTGTGAGCTGGTTCGGATTTGCAAAGCAAATAATAAAATTATTAAATATTGATGCAAAGGTAATCCCCATAAAGAGTGATGAGATTAACAGGCCTGCAAAAAGGCCAAGATATTCAATACTTTTAAACACAAAGCTAAGCCCTCTAAGGCCATGGAATGAGGCTTTAGCAGAATATTTGGAGGTGTTATGATGAAAGGAATAATACTTGCAGGAGGAACCGGAAAAAGGCTTTTTCCGGCAACAAAGGTTACCAACAAGCACTTGCTGCCAGTTCATGACAAGCCAATGATATATTATCCATTGCAGACGCTTAAAGACATTGGCATCAAGCACATAATGATAATTACCGGCAATGAGAATGCCGGCGATTTCCTCAAGCTAATGGGCTCTGGCAAGGACTTCGGTGTTGATTTCACGTACAGGGTGCAGGATGGCAGCCTTGGAATAGCCAATGCCCTTTCCTTGGCAGAGGACTTTGTGGGCAAAGAGAAATTCATAGTCATCCTAGGAGATAACTTGTTTGAGGACAACTTCAAAGAGCGCATAAAAGATTTTGAGAAAAGTGGCATGGAGGCATGCATTTTTTTGAAAGAAGTCCATGACCCTGAACGCTTTGGCGTTGCTGAGGTAAAAGGCAACAGGATATTTGATGTTGAAGAGAAACCAAAAAAGCCAAAAACAAAATTGGCTGTTACAGGACTCTACCTTTATTCCTCAAATGTATTTGAAATAATAAAGGAGCTGAAGCCATCTGCAAGAGGCGAATATGAAATAACTGATGTTAACAACACTTATATTAAGAAAAGCAAGATGTCTTTTTACGTAGTCAAGGGCTTCTGGTCTGATATGGGGACCTTTGAATCACTACACAAATCAACAGAGTTTCTTAAGCATAAAGCAAATGGAAGCAAGAAATGCTGCTAAGGTTTGTATTCTGAGCACATCCTATCCTAGATATAAAAATGATTACATTACCCCTTTTGTGCACGATTTCGCAAAAGCAGTCTCAAAGTATTATGATGTTTATGTTGTGGCGTCCTCTGATAAGAAGGGAGAAAAAACACAAACCATTGACCATGTTAAAATCTTCCGCTTTCAATATTTTTTTCCCAGAAGTTTGCAGGCACTGACTTACACCGGAGGCATGGGTGAGTCCTTTAAAGGATGGCTTGCAAAGCTTCAAGCACCATTTTTTATGCTGTCTTTTATCTCCAAAGCCATTGGCAAATGCAAAAATTCAGACATAATCCATGCCCACTGGACGCTCTCAGGATTTGTGGCTGTTATTGTCAAAAAACTATACAAAAAACCAGTTGTGCTCACGCTCCATGGGGGAGACATGAGGTATCTGCCAAAGTGGTTCAATAGCTTTGTTTTGAAGAGTGTTGATGTTGTTGTTAGTGCGCATGAAGACCTGCTTCAGCAAGCCAAAAAGCTTGGCGCCAGAAAAGTTGTCAGCATAAGGAACATCATGGATTTTGGCAAATTCAAAAACGTCTCTGGCGAAGATTTCAGGAAAGAATTCAAGATAAAAAAAGAGCCAGTAATTGCCTTTATAGGCAGGCTCGAACCTATGAAGGACCCTTTGACATTTGTAAAATCAGCGCCTTATGTTCTGAAAAAGATTCCAAATGCCAAGTTCTTTGTTGTTGGTGATGGTCATCTTAAGAAGGAAGTGACAGGAACCATAAAAAAACTAAAATTAAACAAGAATGTCTTCTTTATTGGTCCAAGGACTGATGTTAACAAAATATTGGCAGCAACAACAGTTTTCACAGCAGTAAGTCCTGTAGAGAACTGCTTCAGCACAACAATCATTGAGGCAATGCTCTCACATGTTCCATGCATAATAACAAGAGCAGGCATGACAGAGAAGTTTTTTACCCACAAAAAGGATTCCTGCCTGATTCCTGTAAAAGATGAAAGGGCACTGGGAAATGCACTAACAGAGCTAATAGAAAATCCTGCTTTAAGGAAAAAGATTGTTCAGGGCTCAAAACTCTTTTTAAGCAATAATGGTTTTTCTGAAGGTGTGATTATTAAGAAGATAAATAATGTTTATAATGAGATTAAGTAATTGTATTATGTATATTTTAAAAGTTTATCACAATTTATGGCTCTTTCGTATAAACATTATCTTCTTCTTTAGAAAATCTATTTTCCTCTCTATCGGCAAATCAAATATTTTTTTAAAATAAAAAAAGTAGTAAGTTATCCTATAAATGATATTTATGCTCGTTTTTGACATCTTATTTGTCTTGTTTAATGCTATCTTGGTAGTTGCCTTGGACCAGTCAACCTCTTTAAGATATCCATTACTCTTTAATTTATTGTAAAATTCTGTTCCTGGAAGAGGGGTGGCTATAGATAAACCAGGACTTATACCCATCTTAAGGATAAATCTAACTGTTTTTAATATGTCTGTGAAGTCTTCATCCCAGTTGCCTATCATAAAAAAAGCCCTTGTATCAATGCCAGATTTTATGCTAAGTTTTATAGCCCTTTCCAATTCTTGTATTGTAATATGTTTATTCATGGCGTCCAGCACCTTCTGAGAACCGCTTTCAACACCAAAGCTTATCCTGTTAAAATTTGCTTTTTTTAACTTTCTGAAAAGTTCCTCTGAAATCAGGGATTTGTTGCCCCTTAACATCGCCTGAAAATAAAGCTTTTTGTTCAAGCCTCTTTTGATTATTTCATCACATATGCTTATCGCCCTTTCCTGTGGGAGATTTAGGATGTCATCAAAAAAATAAATACCCTTAACACCAAAATTCTGGTTTAAAAACTCAATCTCATCAACTATATTCTTTACTGACATTTTTTTTACTATACGTTTCCATCTTAACGGGCTGTCGCAGAAAGTGCAGTTAAATGGGCAACCCCTGCTGCCCATAATACCAACCAGCGGATACTCAAAATATTTTTCTATATTCAAAAGGTCGTAAGCAGGCCATGGGAGTTCATCAAGATTCTCTATTCTTTCCCTTGGAGGAGTTCTAATTATTTTTCCATCTTTTTTATATGCAATCCCCTTTAGTTTTTTTACTTTTTCACCATGGCTTAACTTGTTTATCAATTCACAAAAGGTTATTTCCCCCTCTCCTATTACAACATAATCGCAGTGTCCCAAACACTCTTTAAATTCGGTGTCAACATGAGGACCACCCCATATAATTTTTGTTTCTGGGCTATGCTTCCTTACAGTATTTGCAAGCTTAACAGCGTGGGGATAATGCAAGGTAGACACGGATACGCCTAAAAAATCTGGCTTAAAAATGTTTAAAGTATTAACAAATCTTTTTTCAGAAAAATTTTCAACACCAAAATCAATTATTTTTATCTTTATGCTGCCTATCTTCTGCCTGAGGTATGCAGCTAAACAGGCTAGTCCAATAGGAGGGAAATCTACCCTTGCTACATGCTCTATCTTTGGCATTATAAAAAGAACTTTCATGTCAATTCATTGATTTTAACCCCTCACCTTTATTTAATAGCAATTCCATAGTAGAACGTTGCTGTAAGCTTGTATTTGTCAAACATGTCAAGCTGGACAAGCAGGTATGCAAAGGGCCACATTATTATTCTCAGCAAAAATCCCAGTAGCAAAAACATGTCCAGCCAGTATGTTAAAACAAATATTTGGTTTAAGAGTGTGGAGAAGAAGCCTCCTGATGCATTGACCTCGCTCTTTTCAAAGTCCCTAAGCAGATATATCACTCCATCCTTTGTGAATCTGTAATAGTCATTGGGCGCAGCGTGTATTCTGTTCATGAAAGGGACAAAGAAATAGAGTTTGCCGTTCTTTTTTAGTACCCTGTGCATATCCTTTACAGCACTCCAAGGCTCTCTTAGGTGCTCAAGAACTGACTTGCACATTATCATGTCAACGCTTCCATTCTTTAATGGAAGCTTATGAGCATCGCCAACTATATCTGGTTTTGCCTCAGCATCTATATCAATTCTAAAATATTTTTGAGCGTTTAATCTTTTCATTGTTTTTTTATCAAATGAGCCAATATTGCCTCCGATGTCCAGAATTAGTCCTTGCGCATTTTTAAGGTAAAGCCCTTCCTTATCCAGAAGTTTGTATATTGGCGCATGAAATGTTTTCCTATATAAAGAACCGATTGCTGTTTTTGAGTTGCTCAGCTTTTCATAAACCTTTCCAGGAATGGTTTTTCTCCAGGCAACGCCTTTGTAAATCTTTGAGTCATATTTCATTTGTAGAATTGCTTTATGCTGTCAGCAACATATACTATTTGTTCTTCGCTTAGCTCAGCATACATGGGCAGGGATAGTGCTTCCTTCACATAGTTCTCTGTTTCAGGGAAGCTTCCCTCTTTCAAGTCAAGGTGTTTGTATGCTTCCTGTAGATGTATGGGCACTGGGTAGTGGATGCCTGTTGCTATGCCTATTTCATTAAGATGTGTTTGGAGCTTGTCCCTGTTTTTCACCCGGATTACATAAAGGTGATACACGTGCTTTGCGTATGCAGCTTCATAGGGTGTTACGCAGACATCTTCAAGGAGTTCATTATAAAGTTTGGCGTTTTTTCTTCTCATGCTGTTCCATTTGTCAATATGCTTTAATTTCACGCCAAGAACAGCTCCCTGTATTCCGTGCAGCCTTGTGTTAAATCCGATGTATTTGTGATAATATTTCTGGCTTTGTCCCTGGTCTCTTAGCATTCTTATTTTCTCAGCAATCTCATCACTGTCTGTTACAACAGCGCCTCCCTCTCCAAATGCTCCTAAGGGTTTTGAAGGATAAAAGCTGAAGCAGCCTGTATCAGCTACCGGAACCTTTTTTCCTTTGTATTCTGCTCCATGTGCCTGTGCGCAGTCCTCAACAACCCTTATTTTATGTTTTTCAGCAAGCTCTAAAATTGGTTGCATGTCGCATGGCTGGCCATAGAGATGAACGGGAATTATGGCCTTTGTTTTTTTTGTTATTTTCTCTTTTATTTTTTTGACATCCATGGTATAAGTTTTTCTGTCGCAATCAACAAATACCGGCTTTGCACCAGAATGAGAGATTGCAGCAGCTGTTGCTATGAAAGTGTTTGGAACTGTTATTACCTCGTCGCCTTTTTTCAGGTCCAAAGACACCATTGCCATGATTAAAGCGTCTGTTCCTGAATTTACAGCTATGCAGTGCTTCTTTCCGCAGTAAGCAGCAAAATCCCTTTCAAAATCACTCACCGCTTTTCCGAGAATGAAGCTTGTGTTGTCAATGACTTCTTTTATTGCCGCGTCTATCTCTCGCTTTATGCCCAGATACTGCGCCTTTAAATCAACAAATGGAACCTTCATCCTCATTCAGTCTCCTTTTCTTGATAAGCCCTTATTTTATCCATAAGTTTTCCAATATCATAGCTGCCTATGTTGCTTCCAAACCATTGAAAAAGCGTTGCTATGACTGTATCAACAACATCTTCATTTTCCATAAGTTTCTTCGCCATTTCTTTTCTTCCTTCATCTAAATAGCCGTAATTCTCTGAAGCAGTGTCCATGCACAGAAGAAGTGTTTTTAATTCGTGCAATCTATTTTCATCTGGGTATGAAACGCGGCGTCCTGTTTTATCCAGCAGCCATTCCAAGCCAAGTTCTTCTCTTGGATCTCTGCCTCCCCTTAGTTTATAAGCATTTAAGCAATATTGCACTAATTCTTCTTTATCCACAGGATTTTCTGGTTTTTTTTGTTCCATATTCACTTGCCTGATTCTTTTCTCAAAATCCTTGCAGGATTTCCAACAACAGTAGTTCTTGGAGGCACGTCTTTTGTGACAACTGCTCCTGCGCCAACAGTTGCATGCTCTCCTATTGTAACACCGCAGAGAATGGTTGCATTTGCTCCTATGTTTGCTCCTTTTTTAACAAGCGTTGGTGTTGCTTCCCAGTCATCTGCTTCTTTAAGACTTCCATCTGGATTTATGGCTTTTGGATGCTTGTCATTTATGAAGCACACATGAGGCCCGATAAACACTCCGTCTTCAATGGTTATCCTCTCAGGTATGAATACAAATGCCTGTATCTTGCAGTTCTTTCCTATCTTTACATCCTTTCTTATCTCCACAAATGCTCCTATCTTGCAGTTGTCTCCTATCTCGCAGCCGTAAAGGTTTACAAGCTCAGCATGATATATCTTCACGTTCTTCCCAAGCTTTACATCAGGCGTTATCATTTTTTTAATTATTTTTTATTTTTCTTATTTTCTTTATTTTCGTTATTATTTAATATTATTTTACTTTAATTTTACTTTAATACTACTTCTTTTCCGTTATTCTTTATGGACTCTTCAGCTGCCTCAAGCACTTTAACAACCCTTAAACCTGATTCTCCGTCGCTCCTCGGCTTTTTATTGTCGCGTATGCACTCCAGGAAATGCGAGCATTCTATCTTTAATGGCTCTGTTGAACTTACCTTCGGTATGTGCGCATCCCCGTAGTTATATGACATCTGGAACTCCCCAAAGCTTGTGTAGCTGTCGTGCTTTGAAACGCTTTTGTCGTAAATCTTGAGCTTTTCAATCTGCTCAACGTCATCAAAAACAACCATTTTTTTGCTTCCAACAACAACTGTTTTCCTGACCTTCAAAGGGTCAAGCCAGCTCACATGAAGGTGGCATATTCTCTTGTTTGGAAAGGTCAGTGTTATGAAGGCAACATCCTCCTTGTCCTTGTCAACGTGCCAGGCGCCTTTAGCGCAAACACTTACAGGCATTTGCTCCAGCAGGTAGAGTATTGTTGAGATGTCATGCGGCGCCAGGTCCCAGATAACATTGCAGTCAGGCTGCCACAATCCAAGATTCAACCTGTGAGTGTAAATGTAGTAAATCTCTCCAAGCTCACCGCTTTTTATGAGCTCTTTGAGCTTGTTAACAGCAGGAACATATTCAAAAGTGTGCCCAACCATGAGTATCTTTTTCCTTTCCTTGGCTATTTTAATTAATTCCTGTGCATCCCCGCTCTTTAGTGTTAGTGGTTTCTCCACAATGACGTGTTTGTCAGCCATTAGCGCCTCTTTCGCCAGCCTGAAGTGGGTTGCAGGAGGTGTTGCTATGGAAACAGCATCAACATTTTTGTCTTTAAGGACTTCATTGTAATCTTTCGTTATTTTCATTCCAGGAAACCTTTTTTTCATGGAATCCAGCTTCTTCTGGTCCAAATCGCAGCACATATACATATTTGAGCCGTCTATCTCATTGAAGTTCCTGATAAGATTAGGTCCCCAGTATCCACATCCAACTACAGCTATGTTTATCAATTTACACCACCCAAGATTAAATATTCAGAACTTTATTTAAATCTTATGAATTTTTAATATTATTTTTTTTGTAATGCCTTTCTATCTTTTCTTTGAGATAGGATGTTATTAGGTGCTCAAGGATGAGGTGAGAATCTTCTAATCTTCCGTAGTGGTTGCTTTTGAATAATATGTAGTGATCAACTATGTCTTTGACCTTGCCTCCTTCAAAACCCAAGAAAGCTATTGTTGTTGCCCTGTTTTTCTTTGCAAAATCCATAGCCTTCACAACATTTGGTGAGTTTCCGCTTCCAGTAAGCCCAATAACAACATCTCCAGGGTTAACAAGGTTGCTTAGCTGTTGAACAAAAATATCTTCATAGCTCAGGTCATTTGCAAAGGCGGTCATTATTGCAACATTATCTGTTAAAGACATAACTCTGAAACGTTTCTCCTTTGGGTCGTAAACCCTCTGCAAGGTTCCTTTTCCAAGGTCACAGGCAAAGTGGGAAGCAGTTGAAGCAGAACCTCCATTGCCAAGTATAAAAACCTGTTTCCCTTGCTTCCAGGCGTCAAAGAGCACATCAACAACCTTCACTATCTTTTGTAGTTCTAAGGTGTCAAGCTCATTTTTCAGGTTTTTCATATAGTCTTTTACGAATTCCATTTCAACCAACAATGTTCGTTTCTTCTATATAAATATGTTTTGATCCAGCGTTGTCAAAAAAGAACCCAAGTTCTTGTAGGTCTTTAAGGGCATTTCTTAGTCTTTCTTGCTTTTCTTTTTCGCAGTAAAAAAGTATAAATCCTCCACCTCCTGCGCCTAATAGCTTGCCTCCCATTGCGCCGTTGCTTAATCCAGTGTTATATATTTGGTTTACTTTTTCATTGCTTATATTATCAGTTAAGGATTGTTTTAACAACCATCCTTTATGCAGTATCTCTCCAAAACTAGTAAGGTCGCTGTTATGAAGGCTGTCCCTTAGCTCTTCTGCAAGCATGGTCATTTTTACCATGGTTTTGAACTTGTTTTCATTGTCCATTTCCCTGCTCTGATTAGTTAGTATTGAAGACGCTGATCTGGTATCGCCGGTATAGAACATCACTAGGTTATGATTCAATTCTTTTTTTAGTTGGTTTCCCATAAGTATTGGCTGAAGGCTTACGGTATTATCTGTGTGAAATTCGATAAAATTTAGCCCTCCGTAAGCTGCCGCATATTGGTCCTGTTTTCCTATAGGCTCTTTTAATATGTCAATTTCAATTTTGCAAGCCTCCTTAGCCAGCATTTCTTTTGAAACAAATTTTTCTTTCAATCCGTATAACAAATTTAGCAGTCCTACTGTAAATGAGCTTGAAGAACCTAGCCCTGTTCCTGAGGGAACGTCTGCAGTGCTGGTTATTTCTATCCCTGCCGGCACGTTCAGCAGTTTCATAGCCTCCCTTACGATTGGGTGCTGTATATCTTCAACGGAATTAACAAGTTCAGTTTTAGAGTATTTAATGTGGATCTGTTTTTTATTAAAAAAAGGGTGAACTGACAAGTACATATACTTATTTATCGAAGTGCTTAGCACGCACCCTCTTTGTTTCAAGTAAAAACTTGGTAAATCAGACCCGCCTCCTGCGAAACTAACCCTGAAGGGCGTTCTGGTGATAATCATTTTTTCCCAACCCCCAAATTTTTAACAATAAAATTAACCGCTTCATACACATTTTCAAAAGAATAATCAGGTTGTATATATTCATTTCCATCTTTACAGCCATAGCCCGTCCTAACACCAATGGTTGTTATTCCAGCGTTTTTACCGCAAAGTACGTCCCTGAAAGAATCGCCTATGATAAAAGAGTTGCTTAAATCTATATTCAGTTCCTTAACTGCTTGGTCTATCATCCCGGTCTTTGGTTTCCTGCATTCGCAATCTATTTTCAGCTCCTTGATTTCCCCTTCAAATCCCTTGTCAGGATGGTGGGGGCAGTAGTATATTGCATCAAGTTTTGCCCCTTGGTTGCCCAGAAGCGTTTCCATTTTATTATGGATGCGCTCAAGCTCTTCAAAAGAGAGAAATCCTTTGGCAATCATTGGCTGGTTGGCGACAACAACTGCCAAATACTTTGATGAGTTAATCAATTTTATGGCACCAGGAACCTTTTCTATGAGCTCAAAGTCTTCAACTCTTCTCATATTGTCCATTTCCTTATTTATCACTCCGTCCCTGTCCAGAAAGATTGCGGGTCTTTTGTTCTTAAGGTTCATGATTTCAAATTTTCCTGAAAGCACATCTTCCGTAATCTCTCTTAATCTCTGGGGTGTGCCTAAGTCTTTGACATACTCCGGCGTGTTATAGGCATACAGCGCTTCATTTGATTGTATGACTCTGGGGAAAACATCCTTGGCAAAATCAGATTTCTTATTTTTATCAATGTATTTAAATATTTTTGGGGATAAGACGTATACTGCGGCACTAACAAGATTTTTGTAAATCAGACTCTTATGGTGGGGTTTGTTTAGGAATTGGAGTATTCTGTTATGGGAGTCGGTTTTTACTAAGTCGCTGTCGTATGGGTGGTCGTTAGGGTGCACAACAATAGTGCCAATACTTCTTTTATCCAAATGATACTTTACAAACCTTTTAAGGTCCATGTTGATTAGCAGGTCCCCATAGAGAACCAGAAAGTCAGATTGTAGCTGGTCTTGTATTGCCTTTACACAGCCAGCAGTTCCTAGTGCTTGGTCTTCGATAAAATAGGATATCTTAACACCAAACTTTTTTCCATCTTCAAAATAATTTTTAATAACCTCTGGGAGATAGTGTAAACAAAAGATTATTTCAGTAAAGCCATACTCTTTTAAGAGATTGACCTGGTACTCCAGCAAGGGTTTTCCGCATACAGTTAGCATTGGTTTTGGGATGTGCTTTACACTGCTTCCCATCCTTGTTCCCTTTCCTCCTGCGATGATTAATGCTTTCATTCTTTACTCAATCTTTAAATTCCTGATAAACTTCTTTAATTGCCTTTTTGACTGCTTGGTCAGAGCTCAGTTTCGGCTTCCATCCAAGTCTGCGTATCTTTGAGGTTTCATATTTGAACTTAGGTACGTCCCCAACCCAGCCTCTTTCTTCTTTGCCGTATATTATCTTTGAGTTTGCCCCCCAAATCTCAACCACCCATTGTGCTATGTGCTTTACAGTGGTTGTTGAGTCTGCGCCTATGTTGAAATAGTTGAGTCTGTCATTGGCATTCTTGAAGCAGAAGAGCATGGCATCGATTAATTCGTTAACATGAAGGTATGATTTGCTCTGCTTCCCGTCTCCAAGAACCTGCAGTTGTCTTTGGTATTTCTTAAGCTTTTTAAAGAAGTCGTATATGACTCCATGGGTTGCTCGTGCGCCAACGACATTAGGAAATCTGAATATCCATGCCTGGATTCCGTAATTGTTTGAATATACTGATATGTATGCTTCTGAAGCAAGTTTGCTAGCCCCGTAAAATGAGATGGGAAATAAAGGTCCAAAGTCTTCTGGTATGGGCTTTTGCGCTTCTCCGTATATTGCAGACGTGGATGGGAATACCATCTTTTTAACATTGAATTCTTTCATGCATTCAAGAACCCTGAAGGTTGTTAAGAAGGTGTTTTTAAGGTCGATGCTCCTTTTTTCCGCACCTTTTTCTATGTCTGAATTTGCTGCTAAATGAAATACCGCATCAAATCTGTGTTTGGAAAAGACCTTTCTCAGCTTATCTGCATCCAAAATATCCATACGTATGAATGTGAAGAGGGGATTGCCACTCATGTGTTGAATGTTCTCCATCTTGCCAAGGCTGAGATTATCAATGCACACAACTTCATTGTTCTCTCTAATAAGCCGTTCTATAAGGTGGCTTCCTATAAAGCCTG
>CAYGWL010000146.1:0-2370 GCA_964353575.1 uncultured Methanosarcinales archaeon
GGTGATTTCTGGCACACTAAAAACTCCTGAAAGAGTTTTGGTGTCCAAGAAATGCAAAGCATTTCTTAGGATGTCAGAAAACGCTTTGCGCTTTCTCAACACTTCACAAAACCGAAAGATTTAAATAGTCGTGTCTCTTAAGTAGTAACATAAGGAGGGTTTTTATGCAAGTTCAAACACTGGAAGAGGCATTAGTGGAAGGGAGCAACCCCATACATGAGGCTTTGGTTAAGAAGGGGATGAAGCTCCTGGAAGTAGTAGATGAATCAGCGCTTAATGATCCTCTCTTGCTTGGAAATGTGCCGGATTCTGTAGAAGTTGAAGTAGTCAAATATGGAAATTCACAGCCTAATGAAGTCGCTCTTTATGCTATGGTGAGGTGATTCAAATTCAGATGTCAATGATTAATGCAGCAAGTATTTTGCTGGCTTTGCAGCACCCGGGCGGGCTTTTCATAGCTGCGCCTTCAGACGATTATGCAAAAGCCTGGCTAAGGGACAATGTCTATATAGCCCTTGCCCTGGAAAGGATAGATACTGAGAGGGCTGTTAAGCTTTATAACAAGATGTTTGACATGTTTCTAAAGCATGAGTGCAAGATTGACTGGGCAATAAGGCAGAAGCCTGACCAGTCATACAAATACATCCACGCCAGGTATAAGCCTGAAAGCCTTGAGGAATACCATGAGTCATGGGGAAACAAGCAGAATGATGCTGTTGGGGCTTTTCTCTTCAATGCTGGCAGAATGTATGCGCAGGGCATAAATGTCATGAGGAATGACAATGACCTTAGAATCCTGAAAAAGCTGGTTGGTTACCTTGGAAGCATAGAGTACTGGCACGACAAGGACAATGGGATGTGGGAGGAAGATGAGGAGATACACGCATCAAGCATAGGCGCCTGTGTTGCAGGACTAATCAGCGTAAGCTTTGTGGTTGATGTCCCTAATGACTTGATAGAAAAGGGAAAAAAGGCGCTTAGAAAGCTCCTGCCAAGTGAGTCAGCAACAAAAAAGGTTGACCTGGCTTTATTGTCATTAATCTATCCTTACAATGTTGTTGAGGATGACAATGTGAAAATGCAGATACTCAGGAATGTGGAAGAAGAGCTGGTAAGGAATAAGGGCGTTATACGTTATACTGGAGATAAGTATCATAACAACGGCAATGGCGAGGCAGAGTGGTGCTTTGGCTTTGCTTGGCTGGCAAAGATATACAAGGACCTGGGCGACAAATTCAAGTATTATTTTTACATAAGAAAGACAGTTGAGACCATGACTGAGCTGGGAGAGATACCAGAGCTCTATTATGCAAACACAGACAGGCACAACAAGAACTGTCCTTTGGCATGGTCACAGGCGATGTATATAATTGCTTTGGGTGATTAACCAAAAATCTCATTAATTAGTTCTATAAACATAGCCATGCTCCACGCCTGCATTAAGCATGCTTCTGAACTTAATTGAGCTGCGCTGCTGAGCTCTGCATGCGCCCCAATTACACCTGAGAACAGTATTTCATATGCAGAAGCTTTCATGATTTGCTTGATGTAATTTTCAAAAAATTCCTTGTCAGTCCTGTGCAGAACCAATGCCGTCAAATTATTTATCCAGAACCATGAATCTCCGCGTTGATAGCTGAGGTTGTCCTTTCCTGTGTAATGCCCAACAAACCTCTGGTCTGATTTGTCTATTGTTGTTAATCCGCCCCAGTCGCACCAAAGCTTTGGCAGGGAGTTTTGAAAGCATTTTTTCCACTCTTCTTTTGCCAGGAGTTCTGGATAAACATAAGCAGCGATGAATATGTTTGGTCTTATTGTTTTGTCGTTAATTCCATCGGCCAGCACAGTGCCGTCCCAGAATTTTTCCCTTGTCTTCTTCCTTAATTCTTCCTCCAGTTCCAAGTATTTTTTATTATTGCTTATGCTGTAAAGATATTTATACATATTCAATCTTAATGCCTGCATCTCTATCCTTGCTCCATCCCTTGGGTCCTTGTTCTCAGGATTTGTGTCCATCCATGTTTCTTTCTGCTCATTAATCTCAAGGTCGTCTTTGGTGTGGAGTTCCATGAGTTTCTTTATGCTGTAGTCAAGCTTTGCAGAGACAAATACCTGCTCAATCTTGTCCAGCTTTGTGCTGCTCAGTCTTTTGACGCACCATCCAATTCCGTCAGCAGAGCCTACAGGAGAATCAAGGTAATTTCCTGACCTTATGTTGGTTATTCTTCCATCAGGCAGGATTTTTTCTATCTGCTTCAGGAGTATCTTCTTGGCTTTCTGGCTTGAATAAAAGCTCAGGGCTTTAAGGCTTATTGCCTCATCCCTTGTCCAGAACTGGTAGAACCATGGCAGCCCAGCAAATATGCCCTT
>CAYGWL010000147.1:0-4201 GCA_964353575.1 uncultured Methanosarcinales archaeon
GAGCCTTTCATAAAAAGGAGGGAGCTGATAAAGAAGATAGTGAAGCCAGTGAAGAGGAAGATTGTTGTTGTAAAAGATATGCAAGTGAGTGAAAAGGCAGAAGTAAAAAAATTCTTTGAAGAATCCATAAAAGCAGGCAATGAGGGGATAATAATGAAGAAGCTTGATTCCCCTTACAAGCCTGGCGCCCGTGTTGGTCTGTGGGTGAAATATAAGGAAACCATGGAGAATCTTGACTTGGTTATTGTTGGAGCAGAATGGGGAACAGGAAAAAGAGCAACTTGGCTAAGCAGCTTTGTTCTTGCCTGCAGGCAAGGGGATGATTTCCTTGAAATTGGCAAGGTAGGCACTGGTGTAAAGGAAAAGAAAGAGCAGGGTGTTAGTTTTGAGGAGTTGACAAAGTTGCTAAAGCCCTTAATCATAAGCGAAAAAGGAAAAACTGTTAAGATAAAGCCGGATATACTTGTTGAAGTTGGCTATGAAGAGATACAAAAGAGCCCCACATACGAGTCAGGCTTTGCACTGAGGTTTCCGAGATTTATGAGATTAAGGCATATGGAAAGAAGTGCAGATGACGCAAGCACCTTGGAGTATGTTAAGCAACTGTATAATTCTCAGAAAAAGATAAACAAATAATAGTTCACTCAACAGATTCTTTAACCCAATCCAGAAATTCATCATTGCCGTCCATCTTGAAGAATGCAATTATGGGGCATTCATCGCTGTGTATCTTTTTAACTTCAGATATTACTTTTGATTTGTTTTTAATCATTGAAAATGCTTGGACATTGTAATACTCTTTTTCAACAATCTTGCCCTCCCACCAGTATCTGGAAGGGCCTTTGATAATCAAGGAGCCTGCAACGAGTTTTTTCCTGACTAAAGCATCTGAAATAGCATTGGCTTCTTCCCTGCTTGTTGCGCTTATCAAAACCTGGCAAAATTCTTGCTGCATATTAAACACCTGCCGCCTTTCTGAAGCGGCTCAGGAACTTTCCAAAATCATTTTTCTTGACAGTAACCCCGCAGGCATGCTCGTGCCCTCCGCCGTAGCCATCCAGCCCTTTAAGCGAACTTTTTACCAGGGAAGGAAGCTTAATCTTTCTGGACCTTAAACTTAGCTTTATCTCATCAGTTCTCTCCCTTCCGATAACAATCAGCTTGTTAGGGTTCCTGAACAAGAGTTCATTAGCCAGGTCTTTTGTGAAGCTTATCTGCGCGTGCTTGTATATGAAGATGAAGATTCCGTCTTCTGATTTCTGCTTGAGCGTGTGCTTCAAAAGAGTCTGGTATTTTTCATTGACAATGGAATACCTTCTGTAGATAAACTTTCCCTGGGCTGTTTTCTGTTCAAGAATTTCGTAAGGTTCGTCTATCCTTGTGAGGATTTTTATGCACTGCATAACATCCTTTGTTTTTCCCTTAAGGATAAATGAAAAAATAGAAACCAGCTCGCCAAGCCTTGAATTGAACATTGCTTCATCAGCTGTTTTAACCTCAGGTAGCAGGTCAGGATATTTTTTGGAAAAATCCTCTGAAAAATCAGGCAGGAACCAGTCCCCTATGCATCCGGTCATTGCTATCCACAAATCCTTTTTTGTCACTTGATAGCACAAGTAAGAAACAGGATGGTTGTCCTTTAAGTTGCTGATTCTTGGGTTGAAGTACTTGGTGCCTGAAACATTCAATGGCTGGTGGTGGTCTATCCAGATAATAGGAGCATCTGTGTTGTCAGCAAAGCTCTGCTCCATTAGGGCTATGTCAAGAACGAATATCTTGTCAGGCATGTATTCCTCAACTTTTCTTAGAAATTTATCATCAACCTTGGGGTCTGACTTGACTATAACACCATACCCTTTTTTGCAGTAGCGGTAAAGAAGGAGAAAGGATGCAAGGCCGTCAGGGTCGTCATGGAAAAAGAAAAGCGGTCTTTTGCACTCATCAAGCTCCTTTCTTATATCGTCAAAATCCTTGTTCGTTAGAGACATTTTTTAACCTGAAAAGGTGAATTCTTGAATTAAATGTATCTTATTTAAAAACTTTATTATAAACTCAACCGGCTTTATAATAGAAAAGTATTTAAGTAAAAACCTAAACATTTGTATACAGTAAGAGGTGATAGGCTTTGAATGTAATGGCAAAAGTGCTAAACTTTGTTCTTGGATTAACAGCAGTCATGCTCATACTCTTAGGAATTACAGCCTCTGAAGGACCTCAAAGGATTACAATGATTGCTGTTGGCATCGGCTTGTTCATACTGGCTTTCTTCATCCATATAATACAGCAAATGACCAACAAAGCAAGCAAGTACTGAAATGCTTTGGCAGTAAGATTTATTAACACTTCTTCCTTATTCATTTTTTATGATATATCTATATTCAAGCTGCTTCGCAAGCTTTTTGCTGGATGAAGATTTCAGGATTATTGAAAAGAGAGAATTCAAAGACATCATGCGCAGCAACGAAAGTTTGGAGCAAGGTGCTTGGCTGGGAGAAGAAATTGCTTTAATCAAAAAATATGGAAAGGAAGTAATCATTTTTATTGGCTTTAAATGGAATGAAAAGATAAAGAATGTGGAGACAAGCCAGGACATGCTTATCTTCTCCCAAATTTCTGAATCACTGAAAAAAGAAATCAGCAATTATTACAGTTCAAACAGGAAAATAACACAAAAAGAGGTTAATTCTCTGATAAGAGAAGATAAAGATGTCAAGGAAAATTTTGAAGAAAGGTGCAGAAACCTTAATTGTGTTGCAGGTAAAGAGCTGGGCTTAAAACTCATTAAAAATGCATGCTCGCTCAAAAAGCTTGCCTCAATGCCTTCCTCAAAGATACAGCTGCTTGGAGCAGAAAGGTCATTGTTCAGGCATTTAAAGAAAGCAGCTCCCTCTCCAAAGCACGGCATAATACTCAGCCATCCTTTAGTTTCAGGAGCAAAAAACAAGGGGAAGGCAGCAAGATTACTTGCAGACAAGATAGCCATTGCTGCAAGGATTGATTATTTCAAGGGGAAATTTATTGGAGATAAGCTGAGAAAGGATGTAGAGGAGAAGATAAAATAAAATGAAACAAGTTGTTGACGGAATATTCAGGGTTAATGAAAACACCTTGGTAACGAAAAACCTTGCTCCAGGGAAAACTTTGTTCAGCGAAGAAAAGATTAAAATAAAAAATAAGGAATACAGAGTCTTCAGCCCAGAGCACTCAAAGCTTGCATCAGCACTAATCACAGGAATAAAAGGCATGAGCATCAATAACGATTCCACAATTCTTTACCTTGGGGCTGCTCATGGCTACACCTGCAGTTTTTTGAGTGACATAGTTGATAAAGGCGTTATTTTTGCAGTTGACATTGCTCCTAAAGTATTTCCAAGATTGATGATAGTGTCAAGACAAAGAAAAAACATTATTCCGATACTTGCTGATGCAAATCATCCAGAAATATATTACCACAGGGTTCTTGCTGCTGACTTACTGTATCAGGACATTGCCCAAAAGGACCAGGTTAAAATTTTTATTAAAAACATCAAATTGTTCTTAAAAAATAATGGAAAAGCAATACTGTGCGTGAAGGCAAGGGCAATAGATTCTGTGAAAGAGCCTGAGGAAATATTCAAGGAAGTGGTAAAAGAATTAAAAAAAGAAAAAATCAAAATCCTTGACCGTAAAACTCTTGAGCCATTCCAGAAGGACCATTGCGTGTTCTTGTGTGGAAGATAAAAACATTTATAAAGAAGATTTGTCTTATTCTTATTAAAAGTTAAGGAGGAAGCAATATGACTATCCCAACAGACGAATATTTAGAAAGAGAACAATTAGTTAAAAGAGTGAGCGAGCAAGTAGCGCCTGATTTGGAGAGCAAATTTGAGAGTTCAGGAACGGGTTTACCTTCACCTGAGCCTTCAATGCCTCTTCCTGACCATCTGGCTTTTTATGAAAACGGCAATAAAATTGGTGAGCTCTATTTTATGAAAGACCTGGCGGAAGTAGTAATATTGGAAGAAGCATTCAGGCCTTACGCGGAAAAGTTGGAAGAAGTACTTGAAATATAACTGCGCCCATAAAAACAATAACCTTTATAAATGGCTTCTCATTACCTATTCTTATGATTGGACAAGCATTTTGTTGTTGCTGATTCTGCATTGTCTTAGTTAAAACTCTAATTTTTGTTTTATGTTCTCTATAAAAACATTACAAAAAA
>CAYGWL010000148.1:0-8106 GCA_964353575.1 uncultured Methanosarcinales archaeon
GAAGATAAGGGAGAAATGCTACCTGCCCACCAACGAGCTAATCTATGGCTTGATGAAAAAGCACAGCAAATTCAAGGTTGCCTATTCGTTCTCAGGCGTGCTGCTGGACCAGCTGGAGTACTACTGCCCTGATGTGCTTGAATCCTTCAAAAAGCTTGTCAGGACAGGCAAGGTTGAAGTGCTTAATGAAACATACTACCACTCGCTGTCTTTCCTCTACTCAAAGCAGGAATTCAAAAACCAAGTTCTCATGCACCAGCACAAGATAAAGGATTTGTTTGGCGTTAAGCCAAAAGTTTTCAGAAACACAGAATTGCTCTACAACAACGAGCTTGCAAACTTCATGCAAGGAATGGGCTACGAAGGCATACTGGCTGAAGGAGCAGACCACGTGCTTGGATGGAGGTCTCCCAACTTTGTTTACACGCCAAAAACAGCCAGCAGCATGAAGCTGCTGCTCAAGAATTACAGACTGAGCGATGATGTTGCCTTCAGGTTCTCCAACAAGAGCTGGAATGGCTACCCATTAAAAGCTCCTACCTTTGCGCAATGGATTAGCGAAGCCAATGGAAACGGCAATGTGATTAATCTCTTCATGGACTACGAAACCTTTGGAGAGCACCAATGGGCTGACACAGGAATCTTTGATTTCCTGAAAGAGCTCCCTTCAGAGATACTAAAGCATCCGGACAATGACTTCAAAACACCGTCAGAGGTAATGGATGCTTACCCAGCAGTTTCTGAACTTGACATCCACAACATTGTTTCCTGGGCAGACATTGAAAGAGACCTAAGCGCATGGCTGGGAAACAAGATGCAGCAGGAGGCAATAAAAGCCCTGTATGACATGGAGAAGGATGTTCTAAGCACAAAGAACAAGGTGCTCATAGATGACTGGAGAAAGCTCCAGATAAGCGACCATTTCTACTACATGTGCACAAAGTGGTTTAGTGATGGTGATGTGCACAAATACTTCAACCCTTATGACAGCCCTTATGATGCCTTCATAAGCTTCATGAACATAATAAATGACATGAAGATAAGGATAAAAGAGGCAAAAGGAATAAAGAATGAGAAAAGAGATTAACAAAAAAAACAGGTTAATGAAAAACACATTAATGAAAAAGAAAGCACAGATAACCTGGTATATCCTGGCTTCTGTGGTTGTTGTATTTGCCCTGGGTTTCCTGCTTTATGCTAGAAACATTGGCAATGAACTTCCTGAAGGCCCTGGAGGCAGCATTGACCTTTCTGTTAAGAAGGCATCGCTTGAATCCAAGATAAACTTCTGCATTGAGCAGAAGACAAAAGAGGCAATTGACATTTTCGGCCTGGAAAATTCCCAGGATTTGATAAAAAATCATATTGAATCACAACTTGATGACTGCATAGACTTTGAAGTCTTTGAAGAGCATGGATTAAACATAAAGCACTCAGGCATGATTGCAAGCATTGACATAAATGAAAAATTGATTTTAGTTGATGTTTATTATCCTATAACCATCACAGCAGAAAATCTGCATCAGGAGCTGTCAAGGTTCAGCTTCCGCATGTCGCTCATGGAGCAGGCAAGTATTTCTCTAACATCTGACGGAAGGCTGAAAGAGCAGATAGTGATAGTTACAGAAGACGGAGATTCAGAGCTTATAATTCCCGTAGGAACAAGAATGACTGATGAAGAAGGAAACATTCTGGATGCAAGGTCAATTGAGCTTAAAATTTTGGACAAGAGATTCAATGGAATGGAAAATGATGTTGTTGCTGGAATGGTTGTTTACAATATCCTGCCTGACGGCGCAAGGTTTGACCCGGCAGCAAAGCTGACCATAAAATACAGGGACGAAAGCATACCCCCGGAAACAGCTGAGCAGAGAATGAACATAGCATGGTTTGATGAAGAATACAAAACATGGATAGCCATACCAAGCAGTATTGACACAGAAAGCAACACCATTACTGCTGACATCATACACCTGACACCTTATACTGTAATAGGAGAGGAGCCAATAACATTCACAGCTATCGGAAGCACACATTCAGGAATTGACTCCCAATATACAGACACATTCCTCTTATGGGGAGATGCAAACCATAAAGATGCTGTTGCTGAAATGGCAAAACTACAACCTGACTTATACCTGCATCTTGGAGACATGATTGACTCAGCATACCAGGAAACAACAAAGCCGGAAGAATGGGACCAATTCTTTGAAACTGAGAAACCAATTATGGATATAGCACGAATATACCCTGCAATAGGCAACCACGAAATGTACTTCTCCGGAGACCACACATACTTCAACCGCTTCAAAGGGGAAGAGCATCTTGTTGATTTTCTTACAGATGAAAACAAGCCACGGTACTCCTTTGACGCAGGATACGCACATTTCACAAGCCTTTGGCTTGATTATGATGCGGTATTTACTCCCGAAGGAGAAGATGTCATAAACAGCGAACAGTATGCCTGGCTGGAAGATGATTTAAAAAACACTCAAAAGCCATGGAAGATTGTCATGGTTCACATATCACTTTACAGTGCATCAGCAGTGCAGGAAGATTACGGGTACGGGCTTGAAGAAGTAAGGGAAAAATTGCAGGAGCTATTCACTGAATACAAAGTTGATTTGGTTCTTAGCGGACATGACCACTATTATGAAAGGGTTGAGATTAACGGAGTTACCTATATCACAACAGGAGGAGGGTGCAACCTGCATCCAGAACCAGAAGAAAAAATCGAGCAGAGCCAGAAATTTGTCCACAGGAATCACATCATGAAATTTGATGTTGATGAGGCAACATTAACTGGAACAGCCATCTCAAGCCATGCCATAGGCAAGGACTGGGAAGAACAAGGCGGAGAAGAGCTTGACACATTCACCCTAACAAAGGAAGATTAGAAGCACAGCCACACTTTCTTCACTAAAGAGTTAAAATAAAAGTATAAATTAGAAGGGCATCTTAAGCATTAAAAAGAGGGTTTTTGGATGAAAAGAAGCTTGTCTCCTAAGGAAGCTAGGAGAGTATTGAAGACTGTGCCGGAAAGGTTCAGCTTTTGGCTTTGCACAAATGACATGCTGAGAAGCCTTAAGCAGCTTGGCGATGCCCTCAGCAAGGTAGATGATGACATCTTCAGATACCATGTAAACCGGGACAAGAACGACTTTGAGAACTGGATAAGAGAAATTATCCATGACAAGGACCTTGCAAGGGACATATCAAGAATCAAGACAAGGCACACACTGGTAAGGAAGATACACGAAAGGATTGATGAGCTCAGCAGGATAATCAAAAAAGCGGAGAAGGTCAAGGAAAGGACTAAGAAAAAGAAGAAGGCAAGGAAGTTAAAAAGGATTATAAGAAAAAAGGCGAAGAAAGCAAGAATAAGGAAAGCTAAAAAGATTGCAAGGAAAAAGGCAGTAAAGAGAATAAAGAAAAAGGCGGCAAAGAAGAGGATAAAGAAGAGAAATATTCATAAAAAAAGAAAAATAAAAAGACTAATTAAAAAAATAAAAAGAAAAGCAAAGAAAAGAATCATGATTAAAAGGAGAAAAAGAAAAATAACAAAGAAAAGGGCGAGCAAGAAGCTTAAGAAAAGGATTGTTAGAAAAAAGAGGAAATAAAAGAGAATAATTTTTGTAAAAACATAATAAAAATATAAAAATCAACAAAAAAAATAAAAGGGGTGATAGTTTTGCCGGAAAGCATTTCTTTAGATAAGGCTGAGAAGATTCTCTCTGAGGTCCATGCTAATGCAGAATTCCAGCTTCATCTTGGAGCAAGCATAAAGAGCCTTTACGAGCTCTCTGAAGCACTGGACATAATAAGCGAAGACAGCTTCAACCACCATGTGACAAAGCAGAAGAATGACTTTGCCAGCTGGATAAAAGATGTCTTGGGAGACAACAAGCTCGCCCACCAGGTGGAAAAAATGAAGAAGAGGAAAGACATAAGCGATGCAGTGAAGCTGAGAATAAAAGAGCTGGAGAGGGTTAGCTACCATTCAATGCTTGGAGACGAGGTAAAGGCAGGAGCCAGAGAGTTCCTGGCAGGAGTGATTGTTGGCTTCATAATAGGCGTAATAGTCCATGTGCTGGTTGCATGAGTTTATGCAGCAATAAATTTCAATAATAATTATAATAGTAAAAATAATAATAAAAATTAACAATAAAAATAATAACAGAGTTTAACAAAATTATTTCAGCCTTAATTCTCCCTTCTGGACCTTTTTCATTAGTTTGTCCATTGACTTTCCTTTCAGCATCTTTGCTATCTTCCTGCTCTGCTTGTATTGCTTTATCAATTCCCTTATTTCCTTTACGCTCACTCCAGAGCCCTTTGAAATCCTTTCTATCCTTGAGGTTGTTATCAACTCGGGGTTTTCAAGCTCCTCTGCTGTCATTGAATCCATTGCAAATCTCCATCTCTTGAGCTTGTCCTCCTGCACTTGCAACAGCTCGCTGGGCATCTTGAGCTGGGAAAAACCAGGAATCATCTCAACCAACTTGTTAAGAGGACCCATCTTCTTCATCGCTTCCATCTGCTCATAAAGGTCAAGAAGATTAAAATCGCCTTTAAGGAAG
Organism: uncultured Methanosarcinales archaeon; assembly: GCA_964353575.1. Taxonomy (GTDB): domain Archaea; phylum Nanobdellota; class Nanobdellia; order Woesearchaeales; family CAYGWL01; genus CAYGWL01. The sequence continues at coordinate 4,581 of CAYGWL010000148.1, forward strand.
CGCTTCCCCAAATCCTCTGCCTTTTCCTCAGGCACTGCCTCTCTTGCCTTCTCAAGCAATGTCTCCAAATCACCCATTCCAAGAAGCCTTCCAACAAACCTTTCAGGGTTAAATCTTTCAAGGTCCTCTATTTTCTCGCCAACGCCAATGAACTTTACAGGGCTCTTTGTAACAGAACAAGCAACCAAAGCCCCTCCTCCTTTGGCTGTTCCCTCAAGCTTTGTTATTATAACTCCAGATATATTGCAGCTCTCATTGAATGCCTTTGCCTGTTTTTCTGCTGCCTGTCCTATAGCTCCGCTGATTACAAGCAGGGTTTCCTCTGGCTTTATGAGCTTGGCTAAAGTATTTAATTCCTGAATCAAGTCTTTGCTAAGCGCATCCCTTCCAGCAGTGTCAACTATAACAACATCAAACTTCTTTAGCTCGTCCTTGAATTTGTTGTAAATCTTGACAGGATCCTTCTGGCCCTTTTCTCCGAAAACAGGAACATTTATCTTGGCGCCAAGCTGAACCAATTGCTCGTAAGCAGCAGGACGGTAAACATCCAATTGCAATAAAGCAACCTTCTGCCCCCTCTTTGTAAAATACTTGCCAAGCTTGCCTGCAGTTGTTGTCTTTCCAGAGCCAAACAAGCCAACCATCATTATCCTTGTGTTCTTTGTAATAGTTATGCTTGAAGGCTTCTCTCCAAGGAAGCTCACCAGTTCCTCATAAACAACCTTAATCAAATGCTCCTTCTTGCTGAGACCAGGAGCTTCTTCCTTCAAAGCCCTTTCTTTTATTCTCTTAGAAATATCAAAGACCATCTGAACATTGACATCTGCGCTGAGCAAAGCCCTCTGAATGTCCTTAACTAATTCATCAACCAGCCTTTCATCTACAAATATGCTCTTAGCCACCTTCTGCAAGGTGTTCCTAAGGTTCTCTCCAAGCTTGCCTAAAACCATGTTAAGCCAGAAAGAGCACACAGGCATTTATAAAGGTTTTGGAAGGAATGTCTTGAAATTTATATTTCTCACAACAATAATAATTATATAATTGCTTAAATTCGCTATAACACAGCATGAATGATACAAAACAGGATTTAGAAGCAAAAGCCGGTGACCCTTGGGGCTTGCTGGGCAGGCAGGAAAGGTCAGGACATTGTGAAGGAAAGAAAGCAAAAATTACTTCGTATGACCACACAGGATACACTCGTGCTAGATGCGACTGCGGACAAGAATATGTGCATGACCAGGGAGCGTATGAATCTCTCTTAGTTCCACCATGCCAAGTTCTTATTATAGCTAATTTAAAATGACGCACTACCTCATCAAATACCAAGCAGGAATGTACGAGCTTTTTAAGCCAAGAGCGCCTGATAGGCGTCCAAATGCTGTTGATGTTGGTTACTGGGACAAAGTCTTTGGAGACATAAACTTTTCTGGTTTTTGTTCAGCACTATACACTGATTATTTTCCAGAAGCCGGTGAAGACCTTCATGTGTTTTTTGACTCAACAACATACCTTTTGCCAGATGAAAGGGAACACATCAGGCAAATGTCCCTTCTTTCCAGGGTAATAAGCCACGCAGTAAAAGAATTAAAAGCTGCCCTTGAAAATTCTCATGAAGTTAAGAGGTATGAAGAAACAGAGGTCTTTGACCTCCAGGAAATGATAAAATATGCCCTAAAGGAACTTGGCGTAAAAGAAATCCCAGCGTACTAATCAAATCTATTAATCAAGCATCTTCTCTAATTTCTTCAGAACAGAGTCAAGTGCAAAGAACATGTTCCTGTCAACCTCTTCTGCAGCATGCTTTTTACCGGAATCAAAGAGCATGGCCTGAAACTCATACTTCTTTGACTTTTCAACTTCGTGAACAGGCTTCATGTGCACTGCAAGCTTCTCAAAGCCCTTGCACTGCTCAGAAAAGGTCTTGGCATAGCTGCCAACTATCTTCTTGACTATAACCATGGCTCCCCTATCAACATCCCTGAAACCACTTAGCTCGATACTGCCACCAAGAGAAAGAGTATCCTCAGCTACTGTTTTTTCAGGCTCTTCTTTAGCCGGTGTCTCTTCAAAGTTTTCTTCAGTTTCTTCAGGCATACTGCAATAACCTCGCTACAGGCATTATTATATGGGTGCAGGTTTATATAGTTTTTGGTTTTTTAAGATTGATTATTAATTTCCCGAATTAAATCCCTCACGTTTATTGTGATTTTATCCATATTTGTATGAATAAATACAGATAATTAATAGGTAAATGTTTCGTTTTAAGAATGCTGCCAGCTCCAGTCACTGGCACCAGAATCAATGTAAATCTTCTCGCACTCAAAATAGTTCATGTCAATCTTCTGGAGAACGCCATCAACAAGGCAGCTGCCTTTCTCGCACTGCGGGACATTGCCATGATAGCAGAACTCCTCTGATATAAACCTGTTGTTCTCTCCGCATCTGTCATCCTGAGACTCAAACAAGTCAAGGCAGTAGCCATCAGCATTCACGCAGCACACAGAATACTTCCCAGTTGAGCCGAGATTCGTATCATCCCAATCAGTTACGCTTTCAAACCCATCTAGCCGTTTTGATGAATCTACTCCGCCTATCACATAACACAAAATCAGTGCAAAAATCATACACATTCCAATTATTAGTTTAGTTTTGGTTTTCATTTTCAACATGGACACTCTTCTTTAGTATTAAGAATTGGCTCTGCTAATTTTTTACATTCTCCACATTTAGTGTCGCAATACGTTGTGTAGAGAACATTTGACCTACAACAAAATTTATTTTTACATACGTCCTCACCTTGGTTATTTATACTACAATCCGGACAGGAAGATGGGTCTTCACACTTCCACTGTTGACCACATGGACCCCATTCTACACCTGCCCAACAATCATCCAAACAGCACTGCTCTCCTGTATAACATTTTATCAGCTTCCTCGCACCAAATGGAGCTATGTCTGTCATGTTACCATAGTCCGTCACCCAGACCATTAATGGACGTCCTCCTCCGCAGCAAACCTGGCATTGTTCTGTCGGATTTTCGAATATATACACTTCATTGCCACAGCGTTCATCATCATATACCAGCAATTTTGGGTTGCATTTGCCCTCAAATTCATACCAGTCCTTGCCCCAGGTCCCGGTTTCTACTGCATAAAAGTCATCCTCATCAGGGTCAACAATATGCGGCCTTTTTGTGTAGTAGTTCGGGCAATAAAGCAGTAAGGGACCTGTATCATAATAAACATCGCGATTTCTTTCAAAGTAAACAGAGCCGGCATTAGGAGCCCTGTTCTCTCTTATGAAAGTAAAATTATATGGTTTATCTTCAAACTTGAAGGTATTGTCAGTCACTATTATAACATCATACTTCAGCCCTGTTTTCTGGTCAACATTTCTGGCTTCTTCCCTTGTTATGGTATATTCAGGGGCTTGGGGCAACTCAACTATATTTACCTTCATATCATTAATGTCTTTCATTATAATATCCCTGACAAATCTGTAAAGCAAGCCAAAAGGGTAATTAAG